>JAAUTT010000250.1 GCA_012031335.1 Bacteroidales bacterium
AATAGTTTTCCAGTTTGCTCCTTCCTGAATTTGTAATTCAACCTTCTGACTGCGTCCATCCCATGGATGCCAGGGTTCAACCATGGAGAGGGTTTGAATGGCTGTGGGTTTTCCCAGGTCGATTTCCAAAGTTGCTGATTTTTCACCTTTCGCTGCCTGCCACCTGTTTTTGGGGTCACCATCGGTTAAATTTGCAGGATTAGTATTTTCCGAAGTGGGGGTAGCTGTTACTTTCGCTCCCTGCGAAGGAACTGGCTGAACAACAGGTTCGCCGATAAATTCAACCGCAATAACTGATGCAATTTTATCGGAGGCATAGGCAGGAAGCTGAATTGTGGAACGGTCCTTTCCTGGAGTAACTTTTAAATTACTTTTTTTATCGGCGAGCAGATAAGCTTTGGTCACTTTGTTTGAAAATGGTACGTTAAGCTTTCCATCTACAGGCCAGTTGAATACATGCAAGTACAAAGTTTGTCCTTTGCGGGTAGCTCTTCCCCACGACAAATAGGGAAACGGACTTGCCTGAGTGCCATAAACTGCTTCGCCATTCAATTTCAGCCAGCTTCCCATTTCGCGGAGGTTTTGCTGGCATACTTCGGGAATTACACCATAGGCATTGGGCCCGACATTCAGTAGAAAGTTTCCACCTTTGCTTACGATGTCAATCAGTTTTTGCAGCAGATCTTCGGTGCTTTTCCATCGGTCGTCCCAGGCATTATAGCCCCAATGTCCGTTCATTGTCATACAAACTTCCCAGTTACGGCCGGGAAAACCAGTGGCCGGAACAAACTGCTCAGGAGTTTCAAGATCGCCACCCATTCCGGCACCCAAACGGTTGTTTGTAATCAGATTTGGATAAGGTTTTGTGAGATCGGCAAGCTTCTGGGCCATTTCTTTGGTCATGTTGGTAGGAGTATCCCACCAAAGCACAGCAATATCACCATAATTCGAAAGTATTTCCTTTACCTGGGGAATAGCAATTTCTTCCACATATTTTGCCATATCGCCCTTGTGTGTTTCGTCCCAATCGACATTTCCCGAAACAGCACCACCCGGATGATACCAGTCCTGCGCCTGCGAATAGTAAAAACCCAATTTCATGTCATGTTTCCGGCAGGCTTCGACCAGCTCCTTCAGAATATCGCGTTTAAATGGGGTAGCATCCACTATGTTGTAAGGTGTGGCTTTCGATCCGAACATGGCAAAACCATCGTGATGTTTCGATGTGATAACAATATACTTCTGGCCCGCATCTTTGGCCAGTTTTACCCAATCTTCGGCATTAAACTGGGTTGGATTGAACTGACTGGCTAAAGCTGCATATTCGGCGCGAGGTATCTTGGCTGAATGCATAATCCATTCGCCATACGTTGTTTTGTCGCCCCATTTTCCGGCAGGGACCGAATAAATTCCCCAATGGATAAACATGCCGAATTTGGCATCTTTCCACCATTGCATTCTGGGGTCGTTTGGACGGGATACCTGCCCGCCATTGTTCTGGGCATTCGATGACAGGGCTGACAATGTAAATAATAATGCAAAAATTACCTTATTCATGTTTTTCTTGTTTAGTGTTTCGTTTGTTTCTAATGTCTTATAATGGGTTTTTAAGTTTGGGGGGGGTCGTAAGCCTCAAGGCTATTGTGTTAGCTGTAAATCAGGGGCTTTTCATCACCGAAATTCCTATCAGCCCTACCACCACCTCCTGCGACAATGCTTCGAGGGTGACACTTTTCAATACTGTACCCTTCCGCATTTTGAGGTTCAGCAGCATGGCACGGCAATTTTCTCCCAACCTAACCGTTTCAGGGAGTTTAGCAGGAAGACAAAATCTGTCGACTTCGGCAGTATAATCTGTTCGGCTCCCCTGACCAGGTGCAGTGGCATGTGAGTCGATGGTGCTCAGGTTCCAGTAATTTACAGGTGGCACAAGTTCCAGGGAATCGGTTTGTCCATCTTCGTAGTTCAGCCGGACGACTGCATTTGCAATCTGACACTGCATTACATTGGTTGACCCCGATACCAGGAACCATATTGCATCGCCCGATTTGCCTACTGGGAATTCGATTTTATGCGGGTAATTATCCCACATGGAAGTGAAAGCGACATTTTTCTCCCCCTCAGTCCAAATAAAAGGTACACCCTGCGGCGTAACCAATCGGTTTGAGCCATCGAGCATGGAATTTACCTGATCTGTTTTAATTTCAGGAGAAAACTTTTTCCAGTGCCAGAAAGTCCAGGGGGAATAGCCATCGGTTCCCAAACGTACCGAAACAGTATTTGGTCGCGGCGACAGATATTGTTGCTTGTATATGGTTGTGATATCTGCGTTGAGCTTGCCTAATATGTTAATACTATCGAAAGTCGCATCTTTCGGAACCTTTTCCACATATCTGTCCGCTTCCCTGGCATCGCCAGCGGGGTCGTTTATTCTGATGCGAAACACTCTCCACTGAGGCGCTTTACCGGCCATCACCTCTGCAATAACCGTATGAAAACCTTTACTTCCTTTTAACTTCGCTGAGAAAGAACCCTTTTCAACCTTCACCGAATCAAATATGCCCTGTGGATCTTTCACTGAAATGATTTGAGCATCTCCGACATCGATTTTCATCTTATCGCCCACATTTCCCATCAAGGTTTCAATCGCTGAGAAGGATGATGATTTCCCGGTTTCGATAACAACTTCTGCATTGGTGGCAGAATTGATCTCAATAAACACCAGGCTGCAACCGATTCCAGGCTTCAGTTTCCAATCAGCTTTTTTACCATTCAGCATCACATTTTTGACATCGCTGGTTTGAACCGGCAGTAACAATTCCAGATTTGCGGTTTTTGCCAGCCTTACAGAATAATTCACCTTTGTTTTATTGCGTGTGAATGCAATTTTCACATCGGGAACTTCAATGGAAGCATTGTTCCATGCCGATGGAAACTGAGGGGCGATTTTTACCTTATTATTAGGATAGTCGGGCAGGTAACCAAAAAGTCCCGAAACCAAAGTGCGTGCAAACGGATGGATACAATCTCCAAAATCCAGGCCACCCTGAACTCCACCCAGGTTGCCCGGTGAAAGGTGATTAAATGCTGTACGCAGAAATGTTCCCCGGAAAATATCATAGCCATCGTCGGGCAATCCTGCCAGAAAATAACTTAAAGCCAGATGGTAGTTGTCGCCCGGCCACAATTCGCGCACCGACCATATTCCGGGAATCCAGTTAGAAGCCCACACCTGACGTCCGCCATAAGGCATACGATCGTTCTGCAGCGCCCATTCGGTATAATAAACTGATTCGATGGATTGCTCCGCAGTGACAAGACCAGCGTCAACGGGCAGAAAAATGCTATAAAGCCACGGATCGGTATGCAGCCGTTCGTGACCGCCCTGTTCGCGGTAAGAGCCAGCATAGCCTTTATCGGTAATCCATAGTTTGCTGAAAAAACCCTTTGTGATTTTCCCGAGCATCTGGTTGTGATAATCCTCAGCTTTTTTATCACCGGCATTCCTGGCCATGTCTCGTGCAGCAAGGTGTCCGCGGTAGGCATACGAAGTTTCTTCGGCACACCCGCCACCATTATACCATTGGGAGTCGGTTGGCCATGTATTGATATAACTTTCGTAGATGCCATCTCCATCGGGATCGAAGCAATCGCGAATCCAGATTAAATGCAGTTCAAGTGCTTCGCGGAAAAACTTTATCAGTTCCGGATCGGCTGTCCACCGATATTCTTCTACAATCTGGTCGAAAAACTGGGTTTGCATGTCGTAAAATTTCTGTCCTTATCAATTCTTCCAACACCATAAAAACGTGAATCGGCATGTTGTTCCGTAAGCAGGGTAGCCGAATCGGCCTTCGCCTCTTTTTTTTCTGAAGTTTTGATCTGAAATCCGCAATAAAAGGCAGCTTCGGCTTTAACCCGGTCGTGCCAGCCATACATGGTACCTCCAAAAATAGTGCGCCATCCCGGGAAACGGCTATTCCACTGCATGGTTCCATGGACAAACACCGGAGGATACCAGGTGCCATCGATAGCTGCAACCGAAGCGCGCGCAACTGCATCCAGGTAAGGATCGGGTGTGTTGATTTTTAACCGCTCTTCAAAAGCATCGGTTCTCTTTTTCCCTTCGGCGAAAGCTGTTTCAGGGTTAGTAATCCAGGACGATTGGGCTATTTCAGAAGTTTTAAATGCTTCGAAAGCCCAGTACACAGGTTTATTGTTTTCGGGAGAAATTTTGCCGGCAAGAATTGGCAAATCTGCCTGAGCTGATTTACTCAATCCTTCTGAATTGTTCCATTTAGCAGCTTCAGCCATGAATGCCTCAGTTACAATGCTGCAATTTCCTTCCACAGTGAAGAGCTTTATTTCAGCCTCTTCATCGGGAAGCGAAATCCGAAAGCCATCCTTGATTTCAACCATATTACCCTTGCAATCTTCGGGATTAAAGTTCCACGAGAGCAAATCGGGTTGTCCCATGACATCGAATTTCCAGGAGAGATTCTGCTTTTTAAACCATTTCGCCCCGCCAAAAGTCCAAAGAATCCTGTCGCCCTTTTGAATGCCGCCGGCTGTCATACATATAGCCATTCCGGTGGTTCCAGCCATTGGCAAAACCTCTAAAGTAATTTTAAGCCCGGGAAATTCAGGATCGGTTATTGCCCACGACATTTTACCAGGCCGATACAACGATGTAACCTGCCCACAGTGTTGTAACCATTTCGATTTTCCATTCCTTTCCAAGGCCATCATAAATGTCCCAAATACATACTGATCTTTTGCCAGACGCATAACAGGCTGATCTCCGGCAAGGACAAAAGCATTGGTATTGTTGATGTACAGAGGCCGGTTATTGTAGCGACCGGTATTTTGTCCAACAATGGCCCCATCTTTAACAGTATAGTTATTTGTTTGTGCAAATATGGGAGACAAACCCCACAAAAACAGGCAGAAAGAGATAATAAACTGTTTATTCATTTGTACTGAAATTTCTCACTTATTAATACTAAAAATAAAGGTAAGTTACAATGATTGCTCTATACCTCAAGGCCGGACAACAGATTCATTTAATAATTTTACAGGCCCAACCAAACCGGCAGGTTTAAGCGGACTGTCGCTACGGTAATAATACCATATGAAATTAGATCCCATCCAGAGCCACCAAACATAAGGAAGGACGGGAGTTGGAGGAGAAAGGAAATGTTTTTCGAAGATATTTTCTTTTTGTTCAATTATCTGGGAAATAATAACGATGCTTATTAATAATAAGCAAGTTACAATGAAATAAATTTTCATAAATTTAATTTTGGCAGTAACAGGTATTCAGCTGTAATTCAAGCTCTGAATATAGGTAATCATATGATTTCAGACTTGAATGATTCCGTTAATTCAATGCATAATTCAGATTTAAATTTTAATAAGTGGACCCATCTTTTCCCAGCATACATCAATATTCGATATCTTCCAGGTTCTGCCGTTGTCATTGTTTCCCTGAAAGAACAGGTAGGTTCTGTTTCCATCGTCGAAAATATGGGGGTGGCCCGATTCCGATGAATTCCATTCTCCCGGGTTGCCGTTTTTCAGAAATGGGACATCCGATATTCTTTTCCACTGAATACCATCGGAACTTTCGGCAATTCCAATCTGTTGAGGCTGATTGTTATAGTTGCCTGCATAAAACATATAAAGTTTGTTATTCCTTTCAATGATAGAAGCTCCTTCAATGCAATTTCCCTCCCAGGGTAATTCCGGTTTCAGGATAGGACCTTCGAGAGATTGATGCGTCCATTCCTGGCGGTTAAAGCGGGTATTTGCCGGAGTAGTGGCCACTCCTAACATCTGGATTTTGTAGTCAGTATCCCGGGTTACATAGTAAAGGTAAAATCTGTTCCTGAAGAAATATACTTCAGCATCAATGGCTCTACCGCAATTCCAATCGCCGTCAGGTTGAAAAATAGGGTTTGTGGTATTCCGGATAAATGTTAAGCCATCAACTGACCATGCATGACAGATGGCGTCGTTTTTTCCGTTTCCATAGGTTTGGTAGAAAAGATGCACCGTGTCGCGGACTACAATGGCACAAGGCGCAGCAAATCCTTTCGACTCGTAAGTTGCCCCGGGATCTGTACCTACTTCTCCCATTCTTTCCCATTTTATCAAATCGGAACTTTCTGCTATTCCTATTCCCCAACCATGCACTGTGCCTTTTTTATCAGTAAACCCGGGAACAGAATAATACATCAGGTATTTCTGATTAAATCGGATTACATGCGGATCTTTGGAGAAAGGCCTTGAAAGGCGGATTGTATCTCCAAACATCATCTGATTAGTTTGCGAATGACTGGTTACCGAAGTTGACAAAATAGAAATCAAAACAAAACATCTTAATCCCAGGCGCATTTTTTCAGTTAAAGAGGTTTCAATGAATTTCATGGAATTCTATATTTTTAATTGATACCTGAACCAGTCAACATCAACATCTCTATTAAAGCTTTACGGTCCAAGTTTCGCTCCAGGGACTCTTCAAATCGTATTGTTCAACGGCACTCATCCGCACATAGTAGGTTACACCCTGTTTTTAAAATCAGGAACTATAACAGGCTGCTCTGCTTGTAGTCTGGAGAATATGTGTATCTGTTGAAAAAATCAGGTGAG
>JAAUTT010000251.1 GCA_012031335.1 Bacteroidales bacterium
TATATATAACAGCTATAAAGATTGTATATATAATTTTACCATATCTTTATGGAAATAAATCTAACTTATAACCTATGGCACTTTCTTATGCTATTTATCCCAACAAGGTTTTAAAGAAGAATTCCGAAATATTCAGGGCATTAGTTAAAAACCGAAATACATATGATCTCGATGGGATTATAGATCAAATGGTGGAAAGAAGGGCAGGAATTACGCGGGGAGAGGCATTGGCCACGCTGGAATTGTTTATGAGTGAAATCGAGTTTATTCTCGAAAACGGAGGGGTGGTGAACACGCCTTTGTTTTATGCGCAATGCAGTATATCGGGCGATTTCAAAAATCAGGAGGATCGTTTCTATCCCTCCAGGCATAAAGTAAAAATTAACCTTCGCCCTGGAAAACGTCTTAAAGCGTTGTCAGAAAATATTAAAACAACCAAGGTGAAAAGCAATGTCCCGGAGCCCCTTTTAACCGGATTTACAAACATGGGGAATGGAGCGAAGAATTCCCTTTTAACACCCGGGGTTATGGGTATCGTGCAAGGAAAACGGCTACAGTTTGACGAAAGTGACCCAGAACAGGGTGTGTTTCTGTTAATGGAAGAAAGTAATCGCAGTTGCAAGGTGGAAGAAATATTCAAAAATTCTTTCTCACAGTTGTATATCAAAATTCCAGGCGACCTTAAACCAGGATCTTACCAACTCCAGGTCCGAAGTAATCTTAAGACTAAAACATTACGATCGGGAACACTTCATGCCAAACTTAAAGTCGGTTGAATTTCCGGTGAATCAGAGAATACGGGCAAACAAAATGAATCCGGCGCGCGAGGCAACGCCGGATCATTTCTGTAAGGTTTATTATTTCGGATTACCAGCCTATTTCAAAGGTTTAAGCTGGTTCTGAACAATCCATTTTCCTATTTTATCACCCATTTCCTGTCCAGCTTCACAGGCGAAGCGAAAATGAATCCCTGCTCTTACCCTTGAATCGGCATTCTCGTCAGCGGCTTGTTTGAAGCTGGTAAAGCTTCTGGTTTCCTTACCGGGCAAACAGGTTGGCGAGTTCATGGTGAAAGAAGTCTGATCGCCAAGGATAGCTGCCATTATCGCTGCCGCTGCGTTTCCCAATGCACTGTGGTAGAAGGATAATCCTGTACCGGCGGGGTTGGCATAGCAGGTTCCCACTGAACGTCTTCCTGGGTAGCGTTGTTGCCATCCTTATCGGCATTGCGGATAGCTGTATAAGGTCTCCAACAGTTATAGTAAAATTTTGAATCCCAACCAGCGGTGTACGCATCGGCCATAGCCATATCTACCAGGGCGAATAACCGGGCTGTCGCCATCAAACCTAATTGTTTGTCTTGTGCAACTGTGCGTGCCACCCTATTCCATCCTGCTTCAGAAAACTCGTACCAAAAATTGGTATAGGCATTTTTGATCTTCGGTGCGGGAGCTACTGTTGAGCTTGCCAGTTTCCTTTACTTCCTCAAAATCTCTTGCATATTCCTCACTATCCAGGGATGGATGGGGAGCCGAACGAAACTGGTCTTTCGCCTTCAACCCAAAAGGTTTACATTCATCCATTCAGGAGCAAAAACAATATTGAAGGGAGGTACAGTCTGGTAAAGCACCCGCTACATCCGAAGGTGCAACCTGGCCCATTGGATCGTGGGCTGATCCATCGTTTAAACGATCGTTAATGATTGCCAGCCCTGCCTCTTTTCCCAGCGCAACGCCGCGATTCTCAGCATCACCATCTGCAATTGATGTAAGTGTTTTGTTTAAAGCTGAATCGAGAAAACTGTTTTTTGTCAGGAATTTCATTGACCAGAACTGTATGGGCGGCACTTGCTGCTGCAGCAATAGGATCGGCACCTGCATCTTTACCTTTATAAGCATAGGTGGAATATACAGGATTTACGGCATTTAACGCGTCGTGTATGGCAAGATGCGTCATTGCATTAATCCTCGATGCCATTAAAGAGTGCTGATATGCTTTTCCGCCATAGGCTTCATAAGCTACTTCGTTCCATTCAAGAACGACATCATTGGAGAGCGTTTCGGCTTCGGAAACTTTTAATTGTTCGTTAGAACACGATACCTCGAACAGGCAAGTAATAACTGCCATCATAAAACTTAACTTTTTCATGTGTTTTTAATTTTTAGTTACACAATCAAAAGCGTAAGTTTATGCCTCACAATGTAAGGAGGAGTGAACTTACGAAGTAATCCAGTAAATTTCTTTGTCGGGTTTATAGGAACATGTTGTTCCTGTTTTTATGGCGTTGGAAAGGTGAGCTCCAAGCAAAGGATGATACTGTTCGATGCGGGCAATTGCATTGCGAATACGCCAGGTGACTGCCGACCTTGCTTTTTCAACAGGGCCACCTGTTTTACGGGCAGAGCCTTTCAGGTTCAACGAGCGTGATAAATGATTGACCAGCTTATCGTACTCTTCCTGTAACTTTTCAGAGCGGGCAAAATCGCTGTATTGTTCAGCTTCTTCCATCTCGCTTTGAAGATCGAGAATTTTTTTCTGATATTGTTTTCGGGCTTTTTCATCTATCAGCATCTCACCGGTGCTATCCAGTGAACTGCCCATAAGTTCGGCGCAATGAAAGAGCTGACGAGGTTGCTCAAGCAGTTTTTGAATATCGTGAAAACCTTTTGCTTCGGGTACCTGAACCATATAGCCGTCAAGGATAGTTTCCAGGCAGCGGTTTCTCTCATAAAATGATTTTCCAGGATGTTATCCTTTTTTTGAACCGTTTTTTCGTACGGATACTTGTCGAACCGCCCCTTACTTATGAACTGAAGAAACTCTTCGAGATGTGTTTTATTACGGTGAGGATTCAGCTTCAGAAGCCAATTGATAGCTTCCTGCTCGTCGAAATCCTGCCCTTTGGTGATTAATTTCCGGTATATGTCGAGAAACGAATTCCAGTAAGTCTGCATCTTATCGTATTGCTGCAGATGGAAAAAAATAGCAGCACAATATGCGTCCACGTCGGCTATAACAGACTTCCCGATTTTATTAATTTCGATCATAGGAGGCTGCCTTTTTGTAATCGCCCATTTCGAAATACATTACGCCTCCCAGACGGAAGTGGTTGCCGGCAAAAAAAGGATGGAGTTGTAAGCCTTTTTCATACAATGCCAGTGCTTCTTTATCCAAACCCAGGTAAACCAGATAAAGTGCTATGGGAAACAGGGTATCCGGATCGTTGGAGTTGAGCATCAGCGATCGTCTGAAATAATATTCGGCAGTGTTGTACGACCCTTCATACAAAAATATACGACCGAGCACCATGGCAATCACGTGATTCTGATCGTCGATTTCAACAGCTTTCTGTGCCCACTCATAAGCACCCGATTTGCTCACATCCCAGCGTTCCCATAGCTGACACGACCATTCGTTGAAATACGATAACGACATACCCATATATGCCAGGGCATAATCGGGCTGGATTTGCATCGCTTTTTCGAAATACTCACGGGCCTTTAAATCCGCATCCACCGATGCTTTTTTAAGTTCTTCCATCCCAAACAACCAGTGTTCATAAGCATTAAAAGCAACTATCTGCCGTAATTTCAATTTCGAAAGCAGGTCCTGATCGATTTTCTGTTGCAATACAGCTACCAGACCTTTGATGAGGTTATTTTGAATTTCACTTATATCAGTAAGAATTCCCTCGTACCTGTTTCCCCACACCAGGTGCCGCGTATCGTGATGATAAAGTTGTACATTGATCCGAACCATATCTTTTTCCAAACGGAATGTCCCCTGCACAAAATAGTCTTTTACAAGCCCTGATGCATTGTCGTTTAAGGAATACCACGGAAAACTGATAACCCGTAATTGCCGGAACCTGGAAAGCTCTATGATGAGCTCCTCGCTGAAGGAGCGGCTGTAAACCCCAAGATCACTGGCGGGGGTAAGATCTTCGAACTGAAATACGGCAAGTGTAATGGGTTGATTATTTTGCATTGCACAGAACTATAAGCCTATTCAATTAAAGCGTTTTATGCTAAAATTGTTTTGGTGAAATATCGAAAGAGTTCACCTAAAACTTTATGGATTTTGTTGCCCGGCTGTCGTCGCGAACGAACCCCTGTTTTGCGAAAATCCTAACGACAGTTATTTTATGGAGAGAATAACTGTCGTCAGGATATCAATTAATTGCCTAATTCAACGGTTTTTTTAAGTTTAATATCGTTGGCTGAAGCTCCAACCAGCAATTCTATTTTGCAAAGATCGTTGTCCCATTTTTGAGCGACCTCGTTCCAATACTGAAAATCCTTTACAGGTATTTTTAAGGTAACCATGTTATTTGCTCCGGGTTTCACAAAAACCCTCGAAAAGGCTTTCAGTTCTTTTGTTGGCCATTCAACCGAAGGATTTATTCGGTGAACATAAACCTGTACCACTTCATCTGCAGCAATCTTACCTGTATTTTTTAATTCAAAAGATACGGTAATCACATCATCTTTAGCATACTTAGTTTTATCGGTTTTTATCTTTGAGTACTCATAACTGGTATAGGTGAGACCGTAACCAAACGGATACATTACCGGAATATTTTTAGTGTCGAACCAACGATAGCCTACCAGCGACTCCTCCGAATAAAAGGCAGTATTGGGATCGTTGGAATATACGTTCTTTTGTTTTGCTTTATCTTTTGCATCCGTTTCTGCTACCAAATCTGTAAAACATCGGAGTTTTTGCCGCCCTGGGGGTAATTTTTCAACGCATAAGCAGGAGAATCTTCCAGTTTTACAGGCAGTGTGAAAGGTAAACGACCGCTCGGAGAGATATTTCCAACCAACACATCGGCCAAAGCATTCCCTCCTTCAGAACCATTGAACCACGATATAAGAAGAGCCTTAGACAATGGTTTAACTACATTAAGATCGTTGGGAGCACCGCTCGTTAACACTGTAACTATATTGGGATTTACTTCGGCTATTTTCTTAATCAGCTCATCCTGGCCCGATGGTAAAAAGATGTCTTTCCTGTCAATCGCTTCAGTTTCGACCGCCCGGTTATTTCCAGCAACGAAAATTACAAGATCGACTTTTGAGGCAAGATCTACAGCTTCTTTGGTAAGTTTTTCGGCTGTAATTTGTTTTTCCTTATTTTCTTTTTCAATTTCTTCCGGTGTTTTTTTCCTGTACATGTCGGCAAAACTAAAAGTAACAGGCTCATAGCCTTTGGCATAAAGCAACTGTGCACGGTCGCCAATTTTATTTTTTAAACCCTGCATCGGAGTGACTTCATAAAGGGCCTTCACGCCGGCTCCTACTCCACCTGTTGCCATAATCTGCTCGGCATTAGCTCCAATTACGGCAATAACCTTCTTTTTCGATAAATCTAACGGTAGCACTGCTTCGTTTTTCAATAAAACAATGGATTTACTTGCCACTTCATAGGCGATTTTTTTGCTGTTCCGGCTGGGGAAGTTATTTGCTTATTGGCTTCTCCCGCAGGAATCGGTTTTTATTGCTAATCGTACCCTCAGAATTTCACGTACCCGCTGGTTGATAATTTCCTCCGATACTTTTCCGGCTTTTACCGAATCCAATAAAGCCAAACCCAAAAACTTTTTTGTAGGCATTTCAACATTAAGACCGCCGTTTATGGCATCAACTGTGCTATGGGTTCCACCCCAGTCGGATATTGTAAATCCTGCAAAACCCCATTCTTTGCGCAGAATCTGATTAAGCAAAATATCGTTTTCCGAACACCATCTCCCGTTTACTTTGTTATAAGCTGGCATAATGCCGTATGCATCGGCTTCTTCAACAGAGGCCCTGAAGGGTGGAAGATAAATTTCGCGCATGGCACGTTCGCCAATAATAACATTAACCGTACCCCGGTTATTTTCCTGGTTGTTTAGCGCATAATGTTTTACACAGGAAGCAACACCATTATCCTGTACACCTTTAACATAGCCAACTGTAAGCTTTGAACTTAAATAAGGATCTTCGCTCAGATATTCATACGTTCTGCCTCCGGTTGGAATACGTTGAATATTTATTGCCGGACCTAAAATCATGTCTTTACCTCTTAACCGTGCTTCACGGGCCATACCCGTACCGTATTTATAGGCAAGTTCGGGGCTCCAGGTAGCAGCCAGGGCAGAGCCGGTAGGGAAAAAGGTGGCTTTATCGTTTTCAAGCTTCAATGGCATCCAGCTGTCGGGCTGCATCTCTTCCACGGATGCCAAAAGGCCCGTCGGCATAAATCATATCGGCAATACCCAGTCGCTCAACGCCACTGGAAACAAACATGTGCTTACCATGAAGCATATTTACTTTTTCTTCCAGCGTCATTTGACTGAGCAGATTGTCAATCTGCTTGTCGAATTGGAGCAGGCTCGATTTATGTTGCTGTGCAATGGCACTGTTTGTAACATAAAAAGTTAAAACTGCCAATAGGAAAATTTTTACTGTTTTCTTCATCATATTAATTTTATTTTATGAAATTCTGGATATTAATCTTTTTAGCCTGCATAATTCACAAAATCTTAACGACCTCACCCCTGTCTGCTGCCAGGCAGGCCCAGCCGCTACTCCCTTCGGTCGTGAGAGCGCTGACGCTAAGTTCTCCTGAAAGAGAGGGGAGAAAGAACGCACAAACTTAAAT
>JAAUTT010000252.1 GCA_012031335.1 Bacteroidales bacterium
CAACAATCTTCACTTTGTTATCCATAACCACATACTCAACATCTTTTTCGAAGAGGGTATATGCTTTTAATAACTGGTTAACAGTATGAATACGTTCGGATTTTATAGAATAATCGGTAAGCAGTTCGTCTTTTCTTAACAGTTTTTCCTGTTTCTCAAGATTCATTTTTTCGAGTTCGGCAATAATGCTGCCAATATCAGGGAGAATAAAGAAATGAGCATCTTCCGATTTTGATGTCAGCATATCTATACCCTTTTCTGTAAGTTCGATGGAGTTGTTTTTCTCATCGATTACAAAGAACAGATCGTCGGTAACAAGGTGCATATTCTTATTTTGTTCCTGCATATAAAAGTTTTCTGTTTTATGCAGAAGCTGCTTCATACCCTGTTCGGATAGAAACTTGATTATTGGTTTACTCTTAGGAAGACCTTTGAAAGCACGAAGTAAAAGTTTACCCCCATTTTCGGTATCGCCCTTGCTGATAAAGTTTTTTGCATCGACCAAAATCTGGGACACAAGCTTGCGTTGTTCGTTAAAGATAACTTCCACACGCGGTTTGAGTTCATCAAAAAGCTGGTTGTCGCCTTTTGGTACAGGACCAGATATAATAAGCGGAGTACGCGCATCATCAATTAAAACTGAGTCGACCTCATCCACAATCGCAAAGTGATGTTTGCGTTGTACCAGATCGAGTGTACTGATAGCCATATTATCGCGCAAGTAATCGAAACCATACTCATTGTTTGTTCCGTAAGTGATATCGGCCATATAGGCTTTCCGTCGGGCTTCTGAGTTAGGTTGATGCTTGTCGATACAGTCTACTGATAAACCATGAAATTCAAAAAGAGGACCCATCCACTCGGAGTCGCGCTTTGCCAGGTAATCATTAACCGTTACTATGTGAACCCCACGACCTGCCAATGCATTCAGAAAAACAGGAAGTGTAGCAACCAGGGTTTTACCTTCCCCTGTAGCCATTTCGGCAATTTTACCCTGATGCAGCACCACGCCACCAAATAACTGAACATCGTAATGAACCATATCCCAGGTAATCAGATTACCCCCTGCTATCCACTTATTACTGAAATAAGCTTTATCGCCTTCAATGGTAACATTATCCTTAACGGCTGCCAGGTTGCGGTCGAAATCGGTAGCAGTAACTTCAACCCTGTCATTTTCTTTCAGCCGGCGTGCTGTTTCCTTAACAACCGAAAATGCTTCGGGAAGAATCTGACCAAGCACTTCTTCAACTTTCTTAAGAAGTTCCTTTTCGAGTTTATCAATTCGGGTGTAAATTTCTTCCACTTCATCCATGGGAGTCTCATCACTTTCGGCTTTCAACCGAAGTTCTGATATTTCATTTTCGAAAGGTTGGATAAAGGTTTTAACTCTTTCTTTTAGAATTTGAGTGCGTTCGCGCAAACCATCGTTGCTAAGTTCCTTTATTTCGTTGTATGCAGCTATTACCTTGTCTACAATTGGCTGAATTTCCTTTAAGTCGCGTTGGGCTTTATTTCCAACGAACTTGGAAATTATACTGTTAATAAAACTCATTATAAATTATTCTTTTATGTTTAAAAAGTGACCAAAGTTAATTCTATTTTATATTTATGTATCGATATCGCGGGTAAAGCTATTAAAAAATCGAAAAAGTACATGGGATAAAAACTATGCCACATTTTTTTTTCGACCAGCCATCACCCCGGTCGTATTATATTTAAACAGTTTAATTTCGGGAATGCAGCCACAAAACCTAAAAGATTTAATTCATCAATGCAGGCATAACAATGAGCAAGCATTCAGGGAATTGACAGAAATGCATCAGGCTATGGTTTTTTCGTTAGCATTCAGGATTGTGTGTAATGAGGAAGAAGCTCGCGACATTGTACAGGAAACGTTTATAAGGGTGTGGAAAAATATTAACCGTTACAAACCCGAAATGAAATTTACTACCTGGCTGTTTACCATAGCTGCAAGGCTATGCTACGACAAGCTTAAATCATCGCACAGGAAATCGGTTCAACCTTTAAATTCAATAAAACTTATAAATGATTTCGAATCTTTAGATAACATCGAAGCTTCTGTCATTAATTCCGACCTGGCAGCAATTATAACTATTTTAACGGACAAATTGACACCCAAACAAAAATTGGTGTTTACCCTGCGCGATATTGAAGGCCTTGAAGTAAATGAAGTGGAAACCATAACAGGAATGCCTGCTGCGAAAATCAAAAGCAACCTTTACCTGGCGAGGCAATTTATCAAACAGCAACTTGAAAAAATGTAACCATGAATCTCTCAGAAGACAGATATAACAAAATCATTGGGAAAGTAAGCAAAATTCAACCCGATATAAGTAATCCCGGGGAATTGACCGATGTTATTTTGATTTCAATCCATAAAAAAGCTGAAAGTAAAGTTTCAAAAAGTATCCGTTTAATTCGCCCATGGTTATCCACAGCGGCTGCATGTATGATTGGCTTTTACCTTTTTCAGAATTATGATGCGCAGGTTCCCGAACCACACGTGACAATAAAAACGCGCAATACCCAAAACAGCCCGATCGTGCAATGTTTTGAACAGAACAAAATATCAGAGGTAAACCTTTTCGACAGTTACCGTTGCTATTTAAAAGAAATGGAACTGAAAAACAAAGATCCAAACATTTTCAACTTAAAATGAAAAACTATTTCTGGTAATCATATAAAACCATTTACAATGAAATCATTTAAATATTTTCTAGGAATTGCCATACCGGTAATTATCTGTTCCTGTACAAGTAACGATACCATGCTTACAAAAGTGAACTCAAACGGCTCTATTACCCGTGAATTCGAAGCAGAAACCGACTCGGCTTTTATGGTTGGAGATACAGCCAAAAGCAATCCTTTTTATGATAGATATTGATTCCTCCTGGCAGGTAAGCTGGAACTATAACAATTCGGGTATTCGTCACGACTGGCCTCTTAAAAGCTGGACCTGGGATACCATTTGTAAGAGCGACTCTGTAATACACCCAAAAACCAAAATAAAGACCGACAGCATTATATGCAGTCAAAAACCTGTAAAAGTTAAAGTAAGCCGCACATATGCATCGGCAAAAGATCTGACAAATAATTTCCAACTGTCGCATAAAAACAAATGGCATACTATTCGTCCATCCTGTGAACTTGAAAAGAAATTCAGATGGTTTTATTCTTTCTATACCTATCGCGAAATTTATCCTAAAATAAGGACCTTAGACAGAGTACCCCTTGAGAAATATATGTCGGGTGTGGAAGCTGAATACTGGTTTAACGGAACCTCCGATTTTGCCAAAGGTATGAACGGAATAGAATTAAGGATGAGTTAAGTAAACTGGAGGATAAATTTAATTTATGGTTTGGACAGAACATCTGGGAAATGCAATACGAAATACTTCTGGAAAATTATGACTCTATTTCAAATTTAAAGGTCAGCAAAGAACGGCTGACTGCAGCAAAGGATTCAGTTTTTGTAAAATATAAAGATAAAATTAAGTTTCTCGAAGATTTCGACATAGCCCAGAGCCTGGATGAGTATTTCAGAACCAAAGCCTTTACCCAACACAAAGACACAGAAAGAAACGCATTTAAAAAATTCGACGACTATCTGGATACCTGGGAATACATGAAATATTTCGAAAGCGATATCGAATATAAACTGTTGATGCCGGGAAAACTTCTCAGTTATGGTAATGCCATGAACCATGGCGACACCCTTACCTGGAACCTTACAGCGTACCGTATGGTTTACAGCGACTTTGAAATAACTGCGACTTCAAGAAAAACCAATACCTGGGCATTTATTGTGGCAGGAATAATTATCCTTTTGGCCATAGGGAGCTATTTTGTGAGAAAGTAACCATACTTATATTAAGTCTTCTTGCAGAACCTGATCCCGGCTTTAGAATTTAGAGCCGGGATTTTTTTATCTTGAATTCCGTTATGATACAGCGTCTCACTTTACAACCAGCATTTTTTTAGTTTCAAATTTATTCCCCTGGCTTAAATGACAGAAATACAAACCGGCAGGTAAATTCTGAGCATCAAAATTTATAACATAATTCCCCGGATCTTGGAATTCGTTTATTACAATCTTTATTTCCCTTCCAAGTCCGTCAGTAACCGTTATTTTCACTTTTCCCGGAGACGAAAGTGAATAATAAATAGAAGTACTTTGGGTAAATGGATTTGGAAAATTAGTGATACCCGCTTGCCTTTTCTCATCCGACTCTTTTTCCACTCCGGAAAGTTTATCCTTAAAATACCGGGCCATTGCTACACAAGCGCTTTTACCTGCTGAAATCACCAAAGGACCTGAAACAAAAATATCTTCCTCGAGAACTGCCAGATTGGAAACTCCCGGTAATACTCCGCCAGCAAGATCGTTCCATTTTTCCCCATCGTAATAAGCCAGATTATTAAAGACTGAGTTTCCGGCCCTGCTAAAAATTCCACCGGCAATTATGCCATCCTTATAAGGCTCAATATCATTCACGATAACATCTCCCTGATCCGACTGCAACTGTTCATTTAGTTTAACCCACTGGTCAGCATCCCACTTTAATATACCGTAAGACTCTCCCTTAAGTTGGAGCTGGAGATAACCACCAATATAAATTTCGTTGTTTAAATATTTAACTGTTTTAACCTTACCCTCAATTCCCACATTTTGTATTCCCCCTATTCCTGTAAATTTATTTTCCTCGATCACTACAAAATTGTGGAAATACATATCATCTGCACTTTGAAATTCACCACCTACAAAAATTCTATTCTCGTAAACATCCATATCGTTTACTACCCCAGGAATCCCATACACATATTCAATTCCCCTTCCCAATGATTCCCAGCGATTTGTGACGAGATTAAATCTTGCAATTGAATTAGTTGGTAATTCATAATTTTCTTCGTCTCCAACCACTGAAAAATAGCCGGCAACATAGAGATAATCGCCAACTTTTACCAGTGATTTTACATAAGCTCCGGGAACACCTCCTACTCCAATTCCCAGAGACCGCCATCTTGTTCCGTCGAATTTGGCTATGTGATATGCCTCGGAAGTTCCGGCACTGCCAAAATACCCACCGGCATATATGTCATTACCATCCACCAAAATAGCATAAACCGATCCTCTGATACCATTTTCGTATCCTTCTCCAAGAGCTTCCCATTTGCCACCTGTCCATTTAGCAATATTCCTGGCAAAGGTACCTCCAGCAACTGTAAACTTCCCTCCTGCGTAAATGGTGTTTCCGCTGCGCGTTATTGTTAGTACGTTACCATCATAAAAACCCAAACCGGCGCTTTCCGTCATCAAGTTTTTTCCACTTGGAATTATTGTAATCCCACTCTGCTACATTAACGGTGTAAATATCACCGGCTTTGGTAAAATTACCCGACACATACAACTTGTTATCAGCCAGTTCAATTCCACTCACTCCACCTGGAAAAAATTCATTGGAAGCATGACCTAATCCTTTTAGTAACTGCCATTGCTTACCATCCATTTTCCAAGAGAAACCGGCTCTTCCTGAGGATTCTCAAAACTACCGCCTGCGTATAAAATATTATTAAGAAATAACATTTTTTTTTATATCGCATTTGAAATTACCGGGCCGAGGTATGGATATCCAGTTTTTCCCATCCCATTTACCAATTCCGCTACAGGTAGAATCAAATTCAGTACTGAAATATCCGGCTGCATGTAAATGCCCATTTTGATCGAATTTCATATCATACACATAACCTTCTGATATGCCTGCATGAAACCACGTTTCTCCATTCCATCCGGCAATATGTCGGGTAGAAACCCCTCCGGCAGTCAGAAATTTTCCACCTACAAAAACGGTATCGCCCCTGGCAGCAAAAGTGTATGCATAAACCGGATCCATTTCGTTATGCCCCTGGAGCCCCCCCTGCATAGTGTCCCACGTTCCTGAATTTATATCCCATACTGCAACGCCATTGGCATCCTGGTTTCCTGCAAGATTAAAATGACCTCCCACATAAAGTTTCTGATTATGAACATAAAGGGCGTAAACAAACCCCGAAGTTATTATCGTGTCATTTTCTACCACTATTTTTCGTCGTACACCATTGGTGCTATCAGGACCCAATGAGTTCCATTTATTTCCATCCCAAAAAGCAATACCGTTAACATCTAACGATCCGGCACTTCGAAACTGGCCTCCTATAAATAACCTTCCGTCGGTATATGCTATGGCTTCTACCGAAGGAACGTCTCCTGCAGATTTTGCTGTTACACCATTTTCTGCGGCTTCTCCAAAGGGTATCCATTTTTGGCCATCCCATTTAACTATACCATTTGCAGTTATCCCCCCTGCTGACTGAAATTTACCACCCAGATATAGATTCTTGCCGTCGGATGCTGAGGTATAAACAGTTCCAATAATGCCCGGAACTGAGAAATCATCACTCCAATCCTCTATTTCATTTATTGAAGATGCTAATGGATTTGAAGATGTTACACTAAACTGGTCTGATATATGCTTTGTATTTAAATCATAATCTTCACTATAACTATACACATTCTTTTGCGCATAGGCATACGCAACTAAACAGCACATGGCCATTACAGACAATACTGA
>JAAUTT010000253.1 GCA_012031335.1 Bacteroidales bacterium
TATAGATACAAACAGGTTACGTACTGTAGGGTATGGAGAAAAACAACCGGTAGCCTCCAATGATTCGGAGGAGGGACGAAGCCAGAACCGAAGAGTAACCTTTGTAATCACAGCTAACGAAAAAATGAAAGAAGATGGCCCGCAAACAGGCTGGCATATGATACACTTTTTAACCTGGTATTTTATGAAAAAAAGATTTTTAGGTTTGATGGTTTCGTTATTCTTTATAATGAATACAGCCAATGCTCAAATGTCTGTCGGAGTAAAAGGAGCCGTAACTATGTTTAATATGTCGCTTAAGAATAACAACGACAATAAAATATCCACCCAAATGATTCCTAATTTTAACCTGGGATTATATGCTGATTTTCCCCTGGCTCCGGAATTTGCTATACGCCCCGAAGTGCTGTTTGCAACCAAAGGATATAAAAGCGAAGATCTGGCTGATGCCAAAACCCGGCTTTCCTATATCGAGATTCCGGTAACTTTACTTTACAAAGGGGCCTTGTACGGAGGTAATGTTCTGGTAGGTTTCGGACCTTATGCTGCTTTTGGGATAGGAGGGAAGATGACGAATGGAGAAACAGTTAAAGTGAAGTTTAAAAACGATATTTCGTTGCAGGAAGCAACAGCAAGCCCTTATTTTAAACCTTTTGATTTTTGGTGGTAAATTTTTATGCAGGTTATGAACTCGCCAACGGATTGATTTTTATCCTTGAAACTTCACTGGGTCTGGTTAATATTGCTCCCAAAATCGAAGGTCAGGAAAATGGTAATGCCAAAAATGTTGGATTCGGAATTTCAGTTGGTTATAAGCTTAAATAAACTTTAGAGCTTATCTGTTGTTTATTTTTCAGGTATAAATCTTTAAACGATGTATAACTCTTATGGCAAATTAATGAAATGATTAAAACAAAACTTCTCTCTGGATCGGTTATACTTCTTATCTGCTGGTCTTTGTGCTTTTAGGCCTAAAGGTAGGAGGAGTAGTTCATTTTATGCTCCTGTTTTCTGCAGTGGGATTCATTTCCTACATTTATTCAAATAAACATATTTTTCATCATTAATATTTTAATAAGGTATAATCCTTCAAACTTTGTTTATACTGCTCCACAAAATGTCCCATTTTTCTTTATTTTTAATAATTGATTTAATTTGAACATTTTTCCGAATGCCTTTAACTGTAGATTTCACCGACAAAAAAACCTCGAAAAATACTCTTCGGCTTTTTCTCTTTCCGATATGGAAATTTTTGTTTTTCCCGAATTGCTATATCCTCTTGTAATTTCCAATATTATGAGTCCGCTTATCTGGCAATGGCGCGACGATCCCTGGTTTAAAGATATCCTTAAAAAAACTGTTAATTACAAGGTAAACCGTATCAAGCAATACATCATGGATCATTTTATGTTTAACCTTGATCTGGAAACTTGGGGACTAACTCATAAGGAAACAGAAATATGCCGTTTCAGTCCCTTTATCGACAGGGCAACACTCGAAAAATCCAATGCCCTCTTTGGTTACGAAGGCGATAAATATTACTTTGATATTGATATCCGCCGGCATTTCGGATTGGATAAGTATACTACCGATATCATTCCCTATTGGAAAACTGAGACTGTTGAAGCCATGACTGCTTTCCGGTTCAAGGAAAACTTCGGGACTGGTGCTGGCGAGTGTGTTTCCTTTTCTGCCCTTTATGCAGCTGCATTGTTTATAGTAGGACGCATTCCGCTCGAAAATATTTTTCTTATAGGAACCCCTTTGCACTCTCAGAATTTTATTGATATCCGGGAGGGAGTGCTTACCAATAACCGCCGTATAGTAACCAAAAACATGTGGTTCAACGGAACTGCTATGTCGGCAAAGGCCCGACGCGCGCTGGAAAATGAAAAGGTAACCATTGTTTCGCATATATCCGGGTATATTCACCATATATATCCAAAGGCTACCATCAGCAAAACGTCATATGATCTTTTCTCGGTTCATCTGCGCGATTTTCTCCGAACAAATATTTCAGCAGTGAATTTTATCAATTTCCTGCGGTATCATATGACTTTCAAAAAGTGTTTTCAATATAAACATTGCATAAAGTCGCGCTATTATTACATTGCTCTCGAAACCATTTTCGAGTACGAACATCATAGCAAGTATAATTTTGCCGAAGGTTCCCGCGAAGCACTGCTCGAAGAGATTGAAGACGAAGAGTTTTCATTGGCTCCCCTTGATAATCGGATTGAAATTCAGGAAGTGGAAGAATATCTGGAGAAAAACCCGAATAAGGATTTGGAAACCATCATGGAATATTTTATATCCCGGGCTAAATCGAGTAACTGCAACAACGAAGATAATTTACGAAGGTTATTCATGGAATTCAACAGCTTTCTTACCGTTGAACCTAAACTTCCGGCGGTAAACAAGCAATTTATACCTTCAGATACGCTTCCGCTGAACCCAGATAATTCCAGGGAAGAAATCATAGAACTTGTTCAGCACTATGCAAATTCTAATGAAGTTGCTATGTTATCCTTATATGCTTTCAGGCAAATGGACCTGATTGACTGGCAGCCATTTGTCAAAGCTTCCATAGAGCGTAATCCGGTATCGGTTGAAGGATTGATGGGAAAGACAGCTTCCGAAGCCTATGGTTTAATTCTTAGTTTGGTTAACGAATCCATTTACGATGGCAAAAGATTGGCTCAACCCGATGAAACATGGAACTTTGGCAGGGGCGACGGAGTGGAAAAGGCTTTTGTACTGGCCAATTACCTTATAAACGGACTTAAAATCAAAAATCTTATGCTTACTGTTAAAGGCAAAAAAGTATTGTTGAAAGCTGGCATGGATAGTTTTGAATTCGAATCAGTTAAGGATTTGGAGAAAGAAATACAGTTTTGATTTGCCGGAAACTTAGTTTTTGTAATCATTCTTCCACAAGGGGAATTGAACAATGTTTAGTATTTTTCGGAATTTAATTTAGCTTTTCTTGTATATGATAAAGATTGATCAAACATTTGCACAAAGCATTGTAAAACAGGCTGAAGAATCACCAAGAAGAAGAAAAAACTACAATTATCATCAAACATACGAAGAAGTAGTAAATCGTATGTTGAATGCCATGCAGACTGATACATATGTTCAACCTCATAAGCACGAAGATCCCGATAAGCATGAAATTTTTCTGATACTCACCGGTAAAGCTGCTGTGATTGAGTTTGATAACACCGGCAAAATTACTGATCATTATATTGTTGAGGCGGGTACCGGAAAATTTGGCGTGGAAATAGCACCACGGATATGGCATACAATTATTCCGTTGGTGGATGGCACTGTTGTTTATGAGATAAAAGAAGGTCCCTATTCGCCCATAAACGATAAAAACTTTGCAACATGGGCTCCCAGGGAGGGAGACGACAACTGCAAAGTTTTTAATCTTGAATTATTACAGCAGATAGGTTATCGGCCATAAAAACTGATGTCTCAATTATACCTGAGGATTCTGTAATTTCTCAGGTTCTTTCTTTTCTTCTTCTTTTGGCTCCTCATTCTTACTGGCCTTCTTGAATTCTTTAATCCCTGGCCAATTCCTTTCATCAATTCCGGAATCTTCTTTCCTCCAAATAAAAGGACCATTGCCAAAACAATGAGTATAATTTCCGGTGGTCCTAAAATACCTAAAACAATTGATAAGCTCATAACATTCAATATTTTTATTCCAGCCAAAAGTAATAAATTTTATATGCATTTAACGTTAAGTTAATTTATTTTAACCCAAATAAAGCATTAGAAGTTTAATTTGCCTTTCAGGCTGTATTGGTGAACCTTTTGCAGGTTAACCCGGATACCGGCACCCGCCTAAAACTTTAAGCAACAGAGTACTTCGTTCCTGCTGCTTTATTCTGTTTAACAATAAAACCTTACGCATTTTCGTTTTAATATTTTACTACTTTACCATAAATGTTTCGGTTTTCCATGTAACTTAGCCCATCTTATATACTTTTATACTTGTTTTAATCAAAATTCATTAATCAATGACCCTTATCAAATCTATTTCTGGAATTCGGGGAACAATTGGAGGTAATCCCGGAGATAATCTTACCCCGCTTGATATTGTTAAATTTACTTCTGCTTACGGAACCTGGATAAAAAATCAATCATCGGATGTTTTACGTCCCCGGGTTATTGTAGGTCGCGATGCCCGCATATCGGGAAGTATGGCCCAGCAAATTATTGTGGGTACTTTGAATGGACTTGGTATTGATGTAACCGATATCGGGCTTGCTACCACACCTACTGTTGAAATTGCTGTTACAAAAGAAGGGGCCTCAGGAGGCATTATTCTTACTGCCAGTCATAATCCAAAACAATGGAATGCATTAAAGCTGTTGAATAAAAAGGGTGAATTCATTTCCGACATGGATGGCAAAGCAATACTTTCGATGGCCGAAAAGGACCAGTTTGTTTATGCCGAAGTTGATAATTTAGGAAAAACTGAATCTAAAGATTATACACAGATCCATATCGATGAGGTATTGGCGCTTAATTTGGTTAACCGGGAAGCGATTGCCAAAAGGAATTTTAAGGTTAGTATCGATTGCGTAAATTCTGTGGGTGGCATTGTTCTTCCCAAATTATTGAATGCATTGGGAGTAAAAGAGGTGATTCAGCTTTATTGCGAACCCAACGGTATTTTCCCGCATAATCCCGAACCATTACCCGAACATTTGACCGAAATTTCGAAAGTTACCAAAGAAAATGGTGCAGATGTAGGCTTTGTTGTCGACCCCGATGTTGATCGACTGGCGATTATCAATGAGGATGGTTCTATGTTTGGCGAAGAATATACTCTGGTTGCCGTTTCCGATTATATTCTTTCGCATGATAAAGGTAATACCGTTTCTAATTTATCTTCATCCAGAGCACTGAGAGACGTAACCGTTCAACATGGCGGATCTTATAAGGCTGCTGCTGTAGGCGAAGTGAATGTTGTTGCAGCCATGAAACAAACCAATGCTGTAATTGGTGGCGAGGGTAACGGAGGCATTATATATCCTGCTTCTCATTATGGAAGAGACGCTTTGGTGGGAATTGCCTTGTTTTTAAGTCACCTGGCCACTTCCGGACACAAGTGTTCACAATTGCGGGCAAAATATCCGGCTTACTTCATTTCCAAGAATAAAATTGAGCTAACTCCGGGAATTAATGTCGATGCCATCCTTCAAAAAGTGAAAGAGAAATATAAAAATGAACAGGTAAATGATATTGATGGTGTTAAAATTGATTTTCCTGCCGAATGGGTTCATCTGCGTAAATCCAATACAGAGCCCATTATCAGGATATATGCCGAAAGTACAAGTGCAGAGAATGCCGATAAACTTGCTAAAAATATGATCGAAGTAATTAAGTCGCTCATTTAATTGCTCTGGCTTGATTATTGATGCAAAAACGGATTTTTATAAAGCTGTTTGTAGAATTAACCCTACAAAACAGCTATCAACAATTAACTTACTGCCAAGCCCACCAACAATGAAACGAAAACGTAATTTAATCATCTTGTCGGCAATAGTATTGCTGTTAATCGTGTTTGCCTTTGTTATGAAAAGTGGTAAACCGAAAAATTCCACTCTTTTTGCTACTGTCAACAAAGGGGAGTTCGAAATTCTGGTAAATGTTACCGGGGAACTCGAAGCGATGAATTCGGAGAATATCATGGCCCCATCCGAGTTGCGGAGTGAAAATATACGCCTTTATCAGGGAGTTAAAATTCAGGATCTTGTACCTGAAGGAAGTTATGTAGACTCAGGTCAGTATGTTGCAACCCTCGACCGTACTGAGATTACAAATAAACTTCGCGAAGCTGAGGACGAACTTGAAAAAAAGAAAGCCGATTATACAAAAGTGCAGCTCGATACCTCCATTAATCTGCGAAATCTTCGCGATCAGCTTGTTAATTTAAAGTACGAAATGGAAGAAAAGCAAATAGCCCTCGACCAGTCGAAGTTTGAGCCCCCTGCCACCATCCGTCAGGCGCAGATAAGTCTGGATAAATCGAGACGTTCGTACGAAGCTTCCCAAAAAGATTATAAACTTAAAGTACAACAGGCTGAGGCCAATATGAAGGAAGCAACCATCAACCTAAACCGGCAGGTGCGCCGCAGAGACGAGATTCTGGGTGTAATGGGTAAATTTACTATCAATGCACCCAAAAAGGGGATGGTTATCTATTATAAGGAATGGGATGGCCAGCGGCGAAAAGTTGGCTCAACAGTTAGTCCGTGGGAACCCAATGTGGCTACCTTGCCCGATTTATCGGTAATGGTATCAAAAATATACGTAAGCGAAATTGATATCAGCAAAGTAAAAGTAGGACAAAAGGTGAGGGTTGGCATTGACGCTTTTCCCGAGAAAAAACTGAATGGCACCATTACACAGGTTTCCAATGTTGGTGAACAACTTCCCAATACCGATTCCAAAGTTTTCGAGGTGGTTCTGAGGGTTAAGGAATACGATGCAATTCTGCGTCCATACATGACTACCAGTAATGCCATCATCATCGACACCTTTAAAAATGTAAAATATATTCCTATCGAGGCCATTCATAGTCAGGACAGTATACCTTTTGTAT
>JAAUTT010000254.1 GCA_012031335.1 Bacteroidales bacterium
AAGATACTTTTTTTGATAGTTTTAGAGAGGACTACCCTGGTTTTGATAATTGGTTTAATAAAAAATCTGAAGAAACCGCATATATTACAGAAAACCAAGGAAATGTTCTTTCTTTTCTATATGTGAAAGTTGAAAATACTGATGAAAATTATTCGAATATTACACCAGTCTTTACACCCAAAAAGAGACTAAAAATTGGAACATTTAAAGTTGAGAGTAATGGGGTTCGATTAGGCGAAAGGTTTTTAAAAATAATTTTTGATAATGCATTAGTAAATAAAGTCAATGAAATTTATGTAACTATATTTGATAAACGTGATGAGCAGAAGAGATTAATTGAAATGCTTAAAACTTGGGGGTTTGCTGAACATGGAACTAAAAAATCAGATTGTGGCGAAGAAATTGTCCTCACAAGGGACTTTTCACCTGCATTCAATATAATTGACCCAAAATTAACATATCCTTATATCCTTTGTAATACTAATATTTTCCTGTGCCCAATTTGGCCCGATTATCATACAGAATTATTACCAGACTCCATTTTAACTACAGAATCTCCAATGGATTTTGTGGAAAATGAGCCTCATAGAAATGCAATCAGGAAGGCATACATATCACGCTCATGGGAAAAGGGCTTAAAAACCGGAGATTTGATTATATTTTATCGCACAGGTGGTAAATATAAAAGTGTAATTTCGACGATTGGTACTGTTGAAAACATAATCACAGATATAAAAGACGAAAACGATTTTATTTTAAAATGTAGGAAGAGAAGTATTTTTACAAATGATGAGCTTAAAAAATGGTGGAATTTTAATCCCCGTAATAGACCGTTTATTGTTAATTTTTTATATAATTATTCATTTCCGAAAAGAATTAATCTTGAACAATTAATTATATTAGGGATTATTAAAGATTACGAATCAGCACCAAGAGGATTCGAGAAAATTACGAAAGAACAGTTTAAAACTATAATAACGGAGACAAAGAGTGATGAAAGTATTATTATCGATTAAACCAGAATTTGCCGATAAAATATTCGCAGGGATAAAAAAATATGAATTCAGAAGGTCATTATTTAAAAATCCCAATATTAAAACAGTTGTTGTATATTCTTCTTCTCCAGTTCAGAAGGTAATTGGAGAATTTGATATAGAATCAATATTAAGTGGAGAACCAACAGATTTATGGAATGCCACTAAGGAATTTGCAGGAATTAATAAGAAGTATTTCTTTGACTATTTTAAAAGCAAAGAAAAAGGATACGCCATTAAAATTAAAGAAACTAGGGTTTATGATGAAGCTTTATGTATAAAGGAACACTATAATGCGACACCTCCTCAATCTTTCATGTATATTAATTGATTCATCCAACCAAAGTCAAGCACTTTGTTTGGTTCTTCCAATACAAGCCAAAGAGCTTGCTTTGCCAACCCATGGTCAGAAAGGAATAAAGCACGAAAAGCATGGTACAGTGTATGCGGGTTTTAGTGGTTTGCGAGCGTTTGTTACTTGTGAAATAGGACAGTACAATATTGATAGGAAATCGCCTCTAATTCCCGCACGACACCATACCAGCAACTGTTGGCACCAATTTTGACCAAACAGCAAGCATATATACAATGAAAATTAAGCAAATTGAAATAAATTCATTTCGAGGAATTCCTAATAATTTGACAATTAAATTTCCTTTAAGAGATAACAAACCTATTAGTCTTATTATTATTGGAGATAATGGAGTTGGAAAATCGAGTATAGTTGATGCTATTGAATTTTGCTTGCAGGGACATATTTCTCAATCAAAACAAACTCTACCAACTATAAAATCTTTTTACAGTAAAAAACTTCCAAATATTTCAATATTACTTGAAAATAATGAAAAAATTAATAGACAACTTTTTGAGGATGAACAAGGTCTTCTTTTAAATGTAAGACAACCTCATAAGTTATTCTCAATATCACCTTTTGTCCTCCGCCGTCACGATATTTTAAGATTTATTAATTCCTCTGAGGCTGAAAGAACACTTGTTTTTAGTAATTATTTGAGACAAGAAAACTATGAAGAATGGAAAGAGCATCCAAGTGATGAGTTAAAAAGATTACAAGATGAACGCCTAAAAGCGAAACATAGTAGGGATAATTTAATATCAAAACTTGGTAATGAATTAAAAATTCCAACTGAAGAAATTCCTTTTGGTAGTAAAGAATTTTATGAGTTTGTAAAAGAAAAAATTTATAAAGGTATTCCTCGGAAAGAGTTTGAATCCAAAGGTTATAAAATTAAAATAAATGAAAAAGCAGTTTCTATTGCAGATAGTGTATTTATGGCAATGGAAGAGCATCGAAAAATCAAAAGTCAAATTAATGCTTTCTCAATTTCTGCAAGCATTAATACATTTCCGAAGCATTTACTTAACCAACTTGCTGATTTTTTAGGAAAAGTTGGAGATAAATTAACTAAATCTTTTCTAGAAATATCCCCCTTAAAATTCATTGATAAGATAGAAATTGACTATGATAATCAAAGTGTATTAGCCTTATCGTTGAAATTGGTATTAAAAAATAAATCTTTTTGTAATCCGAATCAAATTTTAAGTGAAGCTAATCTTGATTTATTAGCATTAATGTTTTTCTTAGCATTTATACAAGAATCAGCAGAAAGGGGACAATCAAAGTTTTTAATACTGGATGATGTTTTACAAAGCATAGACTCGACAATTAGAGTAAGTTTTTTGAATTTTCTATTAAAAAATTTTTCAGATTGGCAATATCTTATAACAGTTCACGATAGGCTTTGGCATCGTCAGCTAATAGAATTAATGTATTTACATGGTCACCAGCATTCTACTATTTCAATTGTTGATTGGACTTTTGAAAATGGACCAAAGATTACTGATGCTTCAAATAGCATAGAGGATTCATTAATTCATGCTATTGAAAACTGCGACCTAATAAGTATTTGTTCCAACTCAGGTCTTCTTTTAGAAAATATGTGTGATGGGCTTAGCAAAAGCTTAAATACTTCTATCCATAGAAAGAAAGATGATAAATATTCTCTTGGTGATTTGTGGCCAGGTATTTCCAAGTTGCTAAAAAAAACTGAGTTAAAAGATAAAATTGAGACTGTTGAAAAGTGGCTACATTTAAGGAATTTAATAGGTGCACATTATAACGAATGGGCATTAGCTTTATCTCTAGAGGAATCTAAAAATTTTGGTCTATCTGTAAAAGAATTATTTAATTCAATAAAATGCACAAAATGCTCTAATTGGCTTATCAATAGTTCTGATTTGATTTTTTATTCTTGTAAATGTGGTAAGATAATAATAAATAAAAAATAAAATGGCCAAGCGTTTAAACGTAATAGGAGTTTTATTGATATATCAGGCATTTCAGCTTGCATTCAGGTTGTAACCAGCTCCAAAATTCCTATGATTAACACCTTCAACCTTTATTAAAAGAAAAGCTTAAATGCATATCAGATGTTTTGATGCTAAAACTGTAAATGTATAGGAATAAGCAAACCTACCCGGTTGGGAATTTCATCCGGCAGGGTCATTTAACATTCCCAATACCTATTTGGCGGGATGTATACAAACGCTTCACCAATCGCTTCAAACGCTTCACCAATCACATCAACCGGTTCCAGAATGCCATCAAACGATTCACGAATGTCATCAAACGATTCACCAATCGCTTCAAACGATTCACCAATCGCATCAAACGCTTCACGGATGGCATCAACCGGTTTACAACCAGCTCATTCGGGTTTGACCTGGAGTGAAGACAAGCTACAATTCTTTAATCCTTAACACACCGCACTGAAAACCCATACGATTTATCCATATTGTTGCGGTGTATTTCCTGCCCGTTATACGACATTGATCTGTGCAGGGCCGTTTCGGTATTGTATCCGCTACTTGTCCACCAATTGCCGTATTGGCCTTCAACCTCATAGGTTCCATTGCTTTCTGAACGGTGCCCTCCGGGTCTGGCGCCAAATCCGCTCTCATTGGTAGCCCCGGCATTTGGAGCCTCCCAGTACATCGTTCCGGTTTCTTTCAGTTTCGCCCCTTCATCGGTACCCCTGGTTAAAAATCCCAGGATTTCCGCATCGTTTTGGCTCATTCCAAGAAACATTTCAAGTTGTTTCCAATCCATATCGGTGGGTACATTCCACCCCGCCGGACATAAATTACCGGTTTCGACCGCATAGTAATTGTACAGGGCGCCGTAAATATCTTTATTTAAAGCTTCATTGTCGTTGTACCAGCAATAACCCGGTGCTGACAGGGAAACCCAAGTGGCATCATTTGTTACCAACGGGATATCGGAACCGTTGCTGTATTTAGTCGTTTTCAGGTTTTCTGCCATCCACCACTGATCGCCGATTTTTACCGTTTGATAGGTGTTTCCCTGATAATCGGTAACCGTACCGGTTGTTTCATTTAAGGTTGTAAAAGAAACCTGAGAACCATAAACAGTTCCATTGATATTGGCAGCGTAGGACCGTACATAATATGTGGTACCCTGGGATAAGCCGGTTAGTTCGGAAGTATAAGGATTGGTGCTGCCTGCTGAAACATTATCTGCTAACGTTGGTGAGCCGGTGGTATTCCAGCAGATACCCCATGATGTTAAAGATGCTCCGCCATCGCTGGTTACATTTCCTCCACCTGTAGCTGAAACTCCGGTAATGTTCGTTATAGTGGCTGTGGTAACTGTTGGGGTTGTTGATGAGGTTGTAAAGCTCAATTGTTCCCCATAACCGGTTCCATTGGCATTGGCGGCATATGCCCTGACATAATAGGTTGTACCTGGCGATAATCCGGTGAGATTGGACGTATAGCTGTCCATTCCGGTGCCATTTGCCGAAAAATAGTCTCCTAACGTCGGAGATCCGGTGGTATTCCAGCATACCCCTTTTGCCGTTATGGCCGCACCACCATCATTGGATACATTACCCCCGCTCACAGCAGATGTAAGGGTTATACTGGTAATTGAGGCCGTTGTTACCGTTGGAACGGTTGATGAAGTTGTAAAGGTGATTTGTTCTCCATAACTTGTTCCATTTGCATTGGTGGCATACGCCCTTACATAATACGTTGTTGAAACCGCTAATCCGGTAAGGTTTGAGGAAAAGCTGCCTGTACCTGTGCCGTTTGTTGTTTTATTGTCCGAAATGGTCGGAGCGCCGGTTGTATTCCAGCAAACCCCACGTGCAGTTACTGCCGAACCACCTTCACCCGTTACATTTCCCCCACTTGCAGCAGATGAGATGGTCATATTTGTTATTGAGGCAGTGGTTACTGTTGGTACTGTTGAAGAAGTTGTAAAAACAATTTGTTCCCCATAACCGGTACCTTGTGAATTGGTTGCATACGCCCTTACGTAATAAGTTGTTCCTGCGGACAGTCCGGTTATATCGGAGGTGAAGCTGCCTGTTCCGGTACCGTTTGTTGTTTTGTCATCGGAAATTGTCGGAGAACCGGTAGTATTCCAGCAGACTCCCCTGGAGGTTACTGTCGCTCCCCCATCGCTGAGAACCTGGCCCCCGGAAACGGCCGAATTGATGGTGATGTCGGCTATTGAAGAAGTTGTTAACTCAGGCATACGAGTTAGCGTAGTAAACACATGCTGTGCCCCATAGGTGGTGCCATTACTGTTTGTTGCATAAGCCCTGACATAATAGGTTGTCCCCGGCGATAAACCGGTAAGGGTGGAGGAAAAGCTTCCGCTTCCGGTTCCGCTGTCTGTTTTGTTATCGGAGAGGGTAGGAGACCCTGATGTGTTCCAGCAAACACCTTTTGCGGTAACGTCAAATCCCCAGTCTTCCGTGATATTTCCTCCGGTGGTTGCCGAATTTTCGGATATACCGGTTACCGAAGCGGTTGTTATTTCAGCCAAACCGGCCTGGGTGGTATAAACCATCTGGTTGCCATAACCCGTATCAATGCTGTTGTATGCAAAAGCCCGGATGTAGTATGTGGTGTTTACCTGCAGGTTATTTATTGCAACGCTGAACAAGGAAGCATTTTCACCCGAAATTTTTTTTGTATTTGCCAGTGTGGGGTTTGCCGAGGTACTCCAGCAAATACCCTGAGCAAGAACCGGAGAACCGCCATCATGGATAATGGTCCCCCCGGAGAGTGCGCTAGTTACACCAGTTGCCGAAACCTGCGTTGTGGTAAGAACGGGAATCCCGTCCTTCGTCGTAAACGAAATCTCATCGCCGTAACCGTTACCATGACTGTTTGTAGCGTATGCCCTGACGTAATATGTAGTGTTGACCTTAAGCAAAGACATCTCTTCTGCAAAGGTACCTGCCGATATGTTTATGGTATGAAAGTCTTCCACGGTGGGTTTTCCGGTAACATTCCAGCATATCCCCCAGGTGCTGATGCTATCGTCATTGGCCTGAAGCACATTACCCCTGCAACCTGCCGATGTTGCCATGATATTAAAACACTATCGGTTTTAACCAGGGGTAAACCGGTTGATTGGGAGAAGAAAGTATTGGTAGCGCTGTAAACCGTTTTATTCTCAATGGTAAAGTATGCCCATACATAATATTGTTTTCCGGGAACCAGTCCGGTAACGCTCGCTTGTAAA
>JAAUTT010000255.1 GCA_012031335.1 Bacteroidales bacterium
AACCGCTATGGTTACGACTCAACTGATAACTTTTTCTGCAAAAGGCTACCTCGTTCTGAGAAAAGACAATCTGGCCATTTCCAAACTTGTTTACAATACATATATTTTCAACAGAGATTACGATGGGCGGCTTTATAACCTGGTAATCGAATACCGGGAAATGGAAGGAAAATATTACCCGCAGTATATTTCGTTTGGAAATTACTTCAAAATCCGGAACCGGGTCGATACTTCCACTTTTATGCTTAAGCAAACGCTGTTAAGGCAAAACTCGCAAATACTTGAATTAACTTTTAACCGGGCAGTCGATACGCTTACTGGTGCCGATACTTCAAATTTCAGTGTACGTTATGGAAAAGCTAAAATCCCCCTGGATAAGGCTGTTGTTTATAAGAACATAGTCCGGATTCAACTGAAAATTGACAAGGAAACGTTAAAAAAGCTGAACGAGGCAGGCGATCTCACTTTGACTATCGGCGAACTGGCCGACATGAACGGTAACCGTCTTGCAGGAAAGTACAATGGTTGCTATCAACACAGAGAATTTTTTGTTAATAAAATAGTTCCGGTAATTTCGGAAGAATTCCCATATTCCGATATTATTCCCAAAACTATGCCCCTCTATTGGAATCCTACAAAACCAAATCTCGATTTCTGGAACACTTATAATCTTGCATGGGATAATAAACTCAATTAATTTTTTCTAAAAAAACACACTAACTATCTAGATCAATTCTATATTGAGAAAATATGATTTTTAGTGTTATCAAATTCACATTGATTTTTGTATTTTCGTTGATACCCGTATTGAACATACTTTTTGAGCCTTCGGGTATTTTAGGTTAATACTTACAACTAACAGGTTTCCATGAAAATTAAAGATATTGTATCCTTACTTAGTGGAACGGTAATCAACGGAGCCGATATGGTGAATATGGAAGTTGACAGGGGTTTCGCTTCCGACCTGATGAGTGATGTTTTAACCCTGCAATCGGAAAATATTGTTCTTATAACCGGTCTGGCAAACGTTCAAACTATCCGGACAGCCGAAATGGCCGATATCAGCTGTATTATTTTTGCCCGTAATAAAAAAGCAACATCCGACATTGTGGAACTTGCCATTGAAAATGACATTGTAATTATTGAATGTCCGTTTTCCATGTTCAAAACCTGCGGTTTGTTATTTGGGGCTGGCTTAAAACCTGTGTACTAATGGATTTCAGCTATACCATAGAAGGAGGCGATTTTACGCGGGCAGGCAATGCATCCAGTCAGGTTAAAAAGCTCCTGAAACAGCTGAATATAGATAACCAGCTGATCAAGAGAATTGTAGTGGCGTTGTACGAAGCCGAAGTAAATATTGTGGCGCATGCCTCCAAAGGGGTGATTTATGTGAGTATCCTTCCTGATAAGGTCTATTTAAAACTAACGGATGAAGGTCCAGGCATACCGGATATCGAACTGGCAATGAAAGAAGGTTATTCCACTGCTTCGCAAAAAGTGCGCGAAATGGGCTTCGGTGCTGGAATGGGGCTTCCCAATATGAAAAAGAATGCCGACAAAATGAATATCAGCAGTGAGCCGGGAAAAGGCACCACAGTTGAATTAACAACATATCTAAAATGAAAGAGACCATACAGGAGTTTCATCATGCCCTGAAAATAAGGGAGGATGTGTGCATAGGATGCACTCACTGTATGAAAGTGTGTCCAACAGAAGCTATACGTATCAATAATGGGAAAGCAGTATTATCCGCCAACCGATGTGTGGATTGTGGCGAATGTTTCCGCTCTTGCCCGGTGCTGGCAATCATTATTGAACAGGACGATTTCGATCGGATTTTTGATTACAAAGTTCGTATTGCCCTTGTTCCGTCGGTTTTCATCGGACAGTTTCCAAAAAACATTTCTACAGAACAAATATATAGTGAGATTCTGGGCCTGGGATTTACCGAAGTTTATGAGGTGGAACATGCTGTCGACATTCTGGCGCCACGCATTCACTCGTTTATTGACGAAAACGAAGATTCCCGTCCGGTAATTTCATCTTTTTGCCCGGCTGTTGTTCGATTAATTCAGGTTAAATTTCCGGCACTTGTCGAAAATATCATGCAGTTAAAAGCGCCGCTCGACATTGCCGCTATCTATAACAAAAAGAAATATCTCGAACAGGGGTATCAGGAATCCGAAATAGGTATTTTCTATATTACACCCTGCGCCGCTAAAATAGCAGCAATCAAAAGTCCGGTTGCCGAAAATAAATCGGAAGTTACAGGAGTAATCAATATGAATACTCTTTATAATAAGGTATTTTCAGGCATTAAACAAAGTTCAAAAGAAACTTGCCCGGTTCCAACCCGTAAATTTCTGTCGCCTCAGAATATACTGTGGACGCTCACACGCGGGGAATCGGACAATGTCAAAGGGCGAAGTATTGCCGTAGACGGTATTCATAATGTAATGGAATTTATGGAACGGCTCGAAAACGAGGATCTTCCTCATTTCGATTTTCTTGAAATGAGAGCTTGCGACGAAAGTTGTGCCGGAGGAGTGCTTATCTCAGGAAACAGATTTCTTACAGTGCGTCGTCTCCATATCAGAGCCGATGCATCAGCACGTCGAATTACAAAAGGGCAGCAACCCGGAGATGAAATCATTTCAAAAAGCGAATACCTGCTTCAACACATTAGCGTCGAAAAAGTAAAACCACGCTCAATTGTAAAACTCGACGATGATATGGCCAAAGCCATGACTAAAATGAAGAAGGTACACGAACTCATGAGGCATTTGCCTCAGGTGGATTGCGGCAGTTGCGGATCGCCCAAATGTTCTTCGCTGGCCGAAGATGTGGTGCAGGGTAAGGCAACTATTACACAATGCATTTTTGTACAGAAAACTCTGGAGAAGCGGAATATTATTACCAGGGAAGAATCGCACCAGCTTATTGAAAACATCTGGGGCCCTGAAAAAATGGATAAAAAGTGGCTTCTCGATTTATAAATATAAAAATATGGCATTAACAGTTTCTGATTTAGCGCAAACATTAAACCTGGAAGTACTCTCAGGACATGGTGGCCTTTCCAATGAAGTGGCAGGTGGCTATACATCCGACTTGCTGAGCGATGTTATGGGTACTGCATCTGAAGGCCAGGTATGGATCACCTTACAAACTCATAAAAATGTGATGGCTGTTGCGTCTCTTAAGGACCTGGCAGCCGTGATACTTGTGAAAAGTTTTATACCTGATAACGATATGAAAGAAGAAAGTAATATACATGGCATTCCTGTTTTAGGAACCAGCTTGCAAACTTTCGAAATAAGTGGTAAATTATATGAACTTTTAAAACCTGATGATTTTTTGGTAAATAAAGCATCTCGCTATGAATTTGTACCGGGCCGATCTTCACATCCATACAGTATTGTCTCCCTGCGGAGACCTGGAGATGAGTCCGGTAAACATAATAAAACAGGCAGTAAAACAGAAGCTGGATATTATCGGAATTACCGATCATAATTCAACTCTGCATGGACCATTGCTTCGCAGGCTGGGTAAACAGAACAACATTCTGGTACTCACAGGAGCTGAAGTAACCTCCCGCGAAGAAGTACACTGCCTCACGTTCTTTGAAAATGATGAAATACTCGGAATTTTTCAGGCTTACCTCGAAAAGCATCTTCCCAATATTAAAAATAAACCATCGGTATTTGGCTACCAGGTGGTTGTGGACGAGAATGAGCATATCCTCAAAGAAATAAAAAACCTGCTTATCGCCGGCATAAACCAATCGATAAACGAAATTGAAATTATGGTGCATCAAATTGGAGGAATATTTATTCCGGCACATGTTAACAAACCGGCCAACAGCCTGCTGGGTAATCTGGGTTTTCTTCCACCCGATCTACAAATCGACGGAATAGAAATAACTTCCCAGACCAATATTTCTGATTTCAGATCCAGGCATCCTGAATTCGATAGTTACCCGATACTGAGAAATTCTGATGCTCATCAACCTGAACAGATAGGCAGCTTTTGGAATAATTTAAATATGGAATCGCTCAAATTCGAAGCATTCAGGCAAGCCTTAAAAAACGGAGGGGTTTTGCAATGAAAGAGTTGTCGCTGCATATCATGGACCTTGCACAAAATTCAATCACTGCAAAAGCCACGGACATTCAAATTGTGGTGGCTGAAGATATGGAAAGGAACAGATTATCTATTGAAATATCAGATAATGGCAAAGGTATGACGCAAGATGTTTTGAACAAAGCAAGCGATCCCTTTTTCACATCGCGCACCACTCGGGACGTTGGATTAGGCATTCCGCTGTTCAAACAACTTGCAGAGCAATGTAACGGCAGGTTAATCCTCTCCTCTCAACCAGGAAAAGGAACCCGGCTATTTACCGAAATGGAACTCAATCATATCGACCGGCAACCTTTGGGCGACATTGCCGGAGTTATGGTTTTGCTGCTTACGGCAAACCCGGGTATCAGATTTATTTATAAACATACTACCAAAAATGGAGAATATGTTTTTGACACAACCGAAATAAAAAATGTACTGGGAACAAGTTCCGTAAGCGATCCGGGTATTTTACAGTTTATCAGAGAAATGATTCAGGAAAATTTAAAGGAAATTAACATATATAGCTAATTACCATATTCATAACCTTATAAATTATAATAATATGACAAAAGTTAAATCAACTGGCCGACTTGAAACGAATGCAGGAAGAACTGCAGTCGAAACTCAAAGTCCGCGAAAGGGCAACCAACCCCGAAGGGCATGTACAGGTCAAGGTTGCCATGGCTACTTGTGGAATAGCTTCGGGTGCAAAAGGTGTGATGGAATTTATGATTGAAGAACTGGACAAGCGAAACATCGAAGCTGTAATTACACAAACAGGCTGCATGGGATATTGTTATGCCGAGCCTACCATCGAAGTAACCCTTCCCGGAAAAGAACCGGTGGTTTTTGGCTATGTCGACATTCGAAAAGCCGATGAAATTATTGAGAAATATATCAAAAACGGAGAGTATGTCGATGGCATCATTCCCGTGAATTACGAATCAATTGACAATAAATAAGCGGAGGTTAAAATGTCTAAATACAAAATGCATATCCTGGTTTGTGGTGGAACTGGCTGCAAATCTTCTTCGAGCGATGCTATTGTCGAAAATTTCAAGTCCGAACTGGAACACCACAGCCTCGAGGACGATGTTCAGGTAATCATGACTGGTTGCTTTGGTTTCTGCGAACAGGGACCTATAGTGAAAATAATGCCCGACAATACCTTTTATGTTAAAGTTACACCTGCTGACACCAGGGAACTTATAGCCGAGCACATTGTTAAGGGACGAAAAGTAAAAAGACTGCTTTACGAAAACCCTGTAGATAAAGAATCGGTACCCGACTCGAAGCACATGGGCTTTTATCGCAAACAAATACGTGTAGCTCTTCGTAACTGCGGGTTTATCAACCCCGAGAACATCGACGAATATATTGCCCGCGATGGTTATAGTGCTTTGGCAAAGGTTTTAGGAGAAATGACACCGCAGCAAGCTATCGACATCATTAAAAAATCGGGCCTTCGTGGCCGCGGAGGTGGTGGATTTCCTACCGGCCTAAAGTGGGAAATTACTAGTAAAAATGTAGCTGATCAGAAGTATGTGGTTTGTAATGCCGATGAAGGTGACCCTGGAGCTTTTATGGACCGGTCGGTACTCGAAGGCGACCCACACAGCGTGGTCGAAGCCATGTCTATTTGCGGATACTGTATTGGTGCTACCAAAGGGTTGGTTTATATCAGAGCCGAATATCCTCTGGCTATCGAACGTTTAAAAATTGCCATTGAACAGGCCCGAAATTATGGCCTGCTTGGCGAAAACATCTTCGGTACTGGTTTTAATTTCGATATTTCGTTAAGATATGGAGCTGGCGCCTTTGTTTGCGGAGAGGAAACTGCACTGATCCACTCCATGGAAGGTAAACGCGGAGAACCTACCGTTAAACCGCCATTCCCAGCCGAATCGGGTTACCTCAAGAAGCCAACTGTGGTGAATAATGTGGAAACTTATGCTAATGTGCCCGTTATCATTAATAAGGGTGCGGACTGGTTTGCTTCAATCGGCACAGAAAAATCAAAAGGCACAAAGGTATTTGCCCTTGCCGGAAAAATTAATAATGTTGGATTAATTGAAGTACCCATGGGTACCACGCTGAAAGAAGTAATTTTTGAAATTGGCGGTGGAATTAAAAATGACAAAAAGTTCAAGGCTGTTCAAACAGGAGGGCCATCAGGAGGTTGCTTAACCCAAAAGCATCTTGATACACCTATCGACTACGACAACCTTATTGCCAGCGGATCCATGATGGGCTCAGGAGGCATGATTGTAATGGACGAAGACGACTGCATGGTATCAGTAGCCCGTTACTATCTCGATTTTACCTGTGACGAATCGTGTGGTAAATGCTCTCCCTGCCGTATCGGAAATATGCGCCTGAAAGAAATTCTCGATAAAATTATCCAGGGAACGGAACCATGGAAGATATTGACAGACTAAGGAACCTGAGTGCTGTAATTAAAGACACCTCACTTTGCGGATTGGGAC
>JAAUTT010000256.1 GCA_012031335.1 Bacteroidales bacterium
CTTTTTATCCTTGTTTTCGAGCCAGAAAACATACGGAAATACTTCCCTTTCTTCTTTTTCGATGTGTCTGGTAAGCTGATCCCGATATCCTGCAAAAAAGAAGTAATCAGTTCAATGGTTTTTTCATCATTATAGCATGTTCTGATGGTTTCCTGAAGCAATAATTCCAGTTCGGGAAGTTTTTTATCGATATAATAGTGATGAGTATTCCGCAGATATTGAAGGATATTTGCAACCGGATATTTCTGAAGTTGTTTTTGCGGGAAATAATCAATGTGGTGATATGTATTGGCTATATCAAGAAAGAAATTAACATCGATTTCCTGCTTTTTACAAACTTCTTCAATAGATGCGTCGGCAAAACCAAGGTTTATTCCAAACCGATGAAGAACATTTAATAATAAATAGTTGAGATGAACCAAATCGGCCATCTTCATATGTTTTTGTATAAGCATGGCTATTCTTTGTTTTCTTTTAACCCTACAATTTCTGCCGTTTGTGCAATATTACTTTTGTTACCGGCCCGGTCTTTGATGAAAAATCGTATTTAATTGTGTCGTAATTGATAATTAATTCATCGAGGTTAATTCTAATGGTTCCCTTAAGCGTTTTGTTCTGACCGATTCTTGCCATCACATCGTCGTATGGTATGGTATAGATAATTGAATCTTTTAATGTTGAATCTACATTAATGAATTCACCATTTCTATTTTCGTATCGGCTGAAGTAAAGATTTTCTTCTTAGTTGTATCGGCAATGTCCTGACGATATCCTATGTCACCGTCGCCATCCACAAACGAGAACCTGATTTCTACTTTCCGTTGATTAAAGAGTCCTGATATTACAGTATCAAAAACCCTGTACGACTCAAATTCAATATATGGAATTTCAGAATAAGATTCAGGTTCTTTACACCCTGAAAAAGAGCTTACAAGGGATAAAAAAATAAGTAAACCAATAAAAGCATTCAAAAATGTTTTCATAACCCAATATTCCGGAATTACTTTATTTTATAAAACCAGTAATTACAACCTGCAACTTTAAATAAATCAATTTGCATCGTTCTAATAACGACGAAATTTAAGGATTGTTTATGAAATATTTTCTATTTCTGCCTGAAAAATATCTGTATCGGGTTTCCGGTAAAATTGAAGTTTTCCCTGATTCTGTTTTCGAGAAACCTTTTATAGGGATCTTTAACATATTGTGGCAAATTACAGAAAAAAGCAAACGATGGAAAATGTGTAGGTAACTGAGTTACATATTTTATTTTTACATATTTCCCTTTAACGGCAGGTGGTTCATTGTCCTCAATTATTTTGAGCATAATCTCATTCAATTGAGAAGTGGTTACTTTTCTTTGGCGGTTTTCATAAACTTCCATAGCTGTTTCAAGAACTTTCTGAATCCTTAGTTTTGTAAGGGCTGAAACAAATATGATGGGTACATCCTTAAAAGGTTCTATTTTCTTCAGGATTGTTTCGGTATATTTTTTTACGCTGTGCGTATCTTTCTCTACCAAATCCCATTTGTTTACAAGTATTACGATTCCTTTGTTATTACGCTGTATAAGCCTGAATATATTTACATCCTGGGCTTCCATACCCTGAGTAGCATCGAGCATCAGCAAACATACATCGGCATGTTCTACGGTGCGTATGGCACGCATTACCGAATAAAACTCTAGATTTTCAGTTACTTTACCTTTCTTTCGTAATCCAGCTGTGTCAATTAAAAAGAAATCGAAGCCAAATTTTTTATATCTCGAAAAAATGGAATCGCGCGTGGTTCCGGCAATGGAGGTAACAATATTCCTTTCTTCGCCAAGAAGAGCATTGGTTAGTGACGATTTACCAACATTTGGTCGGCCTACAATGGCAAAGCGAGGTAGATTCGATGTATCGTCTTCAACAGGCGGAGCGGGAAGCGCCTTTACCAGGTCGTCGAGTAATTCGCCGGTGCCGCTGCCATTCATGGACGAAATTGTATAAACATTGCCCAGTCCTAACCGGTAAAATTCGGTCGACTGGTACTGAAGATCGAAATTATCTACCTTATTTGCAACCAGCAGAACAGTCTTTTTCGATCGCCTGAGTATTGCTGCTACCGACTCATCAAGATCTGTTATCCCACTACCTACATCAACAAGAAAGATAATTATATTCGCTTCGTCTATGGCCAGTTTAACCTGTTTGCGTATTTCTTCCTCAAAAACATCGTCCGAATTGGTTACATAACCTCCGGTATCAATTACAACAAATTCTGCCCCGCTCCATTCTGCCCGTCCGTAATGACGATCGCGGGTAACGCCGGCCTGCTCATCTACAATAGCATCTTTCTGTCCGACCAACCGGTTAAACAGGGTTGACTTACCTACATTTGGCCTTCCTACTATAGCTATAATATTTCCCATTTTTATTCTTATGATTGGTAACCCAAACTGCGTAAAAGACGATCGTCTTCCCGCCAGTTTTTCTCTACTTTAACAAATACTTCCAAAAACACTTTCTTGCCGAAGAATTTCTCCATTTCCAACCGCGCAGCAGTAGCTGTTTTTTTTAGTGCTTCCCCTTTATTTCCGATAACTATCCCTTTTTGTGAATCTTTTTCAGTAATGATAACTGCCTGAATCTTTAAGAGAGGTTCCGAATCTTTGAACGACTCGATAATTACATGGGTGGAATAGGGTATTTCCTGTTTGTAATTCAAAAAAATCTTCTCACGGATTATCTCAGATGCAAAAAACCTTTCCGTTCTATCAGTTAGTTCATCTTTAGGAAAAAAGGAGGGTTTTCAGGCAACAAATCTACAATTCTATTCAGAAACCCTTCCAGATTAAAGGCCTTTAATGCCGAGATAACAAAAATTTCGGCCTTGGGTAAGATTTCCTTCCAAATTTCAACTTTTGCCATAACTTTTTCCTGATCAGCCAGATCTACCTTATTTATGGCAAGAATTACAGGTATTTCGAGCTTGCTAAGTTTATCGAGATATTCCGAATGCTTATCGATTGTTTCCACCATATCGGTAACATAGAGCAGGATATCCGCATCGCTGAGGGCATTCTGAACAACGCCAACCATGGTAGATTGTAACTTATAATTTGGTTTTAAAATACCGGGAGTGTCTGAATAAACTATTTGAAACTCATCGCCATTAACAATACCCATCACCCTTTGCCGGGTGGTTTGTGCTTTGGACGTTACAATAGAGAGTTTCTCACCAACAAGCGCATTCATGAGGGTGCTCTTTCCAACATTCGGATTCCCGATAATATTTACAAAACCTGCTTTATGATTCATCTTATTTAAAATGAGGTGCAAAGATAAGGAAAGTTTTCACACTGAATGATATTGGTGCCAACCTGCCCCTTTATAGGATATGAAAAGATGGTGTTTTTATCTTACAAATGACTGCATTTATGCCGACCTGAACTTAATTTTAATGCCTATCTGAACGGTGCCAATCATCAGCGCTATAAGATTGCAAATAATTATGGGGTTCGAAGCAATGAACCATCCATAAATTTCCCAAAGAATACAATTAATTATATAAACTACCAGCATCGACATGGATATATCGTCCACTTTTTCTGGTTTTGTACGATTTATAGGTTTGTGGCAACATTAGGATGGTTCCGAAAAATGCTGCGGCATATCCAATCCCTTCTACAAAAAATTCCTGCATCTATTATTTCACATTAAGGCGGTAAAAGTAGTATTAATTTAAATTACCCAACGAATAAATACTACTTTACCAAACTATTATTCCTAAAAGTTTTGCAATATTCAACCATCGGTCTGATCAGATGTTTTATTTTTATAATAATTGACATTTGGAAATATGAGTTTAGTTTTGTGTTACCTGACTTTTTAAATTTCCTTTTCATGACTTTCGATTAATACCTTTGAAATGAAATTACTTCAATTACTTAAGGATCAACTTGGCAAACCATATTACGACCTGGAGTACCTGCTTACATGTTTTAAGGAAGTGCTTAACGAATTAGGCGAAAAAGAGCTTTCCGGATCTATTCCCTGGTTGAATGAATCGACAGATTTACCGAACGAAAAAATGTTCAGGCAGCTTCATGTTTACTCCATCAGTTATCAATTACTCAATATTGTTGAAGTTAATGGTGCTGTTCAAAATCGACGTAAAGTTGAAGCCACCGGTCTTTCCAAGGTAAATGGTTTGTGGGCCAATAATCTTGAAAAATTGAAAAATTGCGGTTTTCATGAAACCGAAATCCTTTGTAATCTTGCAAATATACAGGTGGAACCTGTTCTTACCGCGCATCCTACCGAGGCTAAACGACCCGAAGTACTGGAGCAGTACCGCAAACTTTACCTTTTGATTGTTAAGCGCGAGAACTCCATGTATACTCCTGTTGAGCAGGAAGACATACGTAACGATATAAAACTCATTTTGCATAAACTTTGGCTCATTGGCGAAATATTCATTGATAAACCTGATATTCGGTCGGAGCTGGATAATGTGCTTCATTACCTCAAAAATGTTTTTCCCGAAGCTATTCCTATCCTCGACCGCAGGTTGATGCAGGCCTGGCAGTCGGTTGGCTTTGATCCTGCCGGCATTAATGCCACCAATTATTTACCCCGCATATCATTTGGGAACTGGGTAGGCGGCGATCGCGATGGCCATCCGTTAATAACTCCCGAAATCACCGAAGAAACACTTACCATTCTTCGTATGAATGCTTTTGAATTAATAAAGGCCAAGCTTACAGCTCTTTCACGTAATCTAAGTTTTTATGTACCCATGCATAAGGTTTCGGAGGAACTTCGTAACCGGTCGGAAGTCTATTCCAATTATGCGGGTAACCGGTTGGCCGATATTCAAAAACGGTTTAGCCGCGAAGCTTACAGGCTTTATGTTAACCTTCTGATTTGCCGGTTACCGGTCGACTTTAGCCAGGATAAGGTTATTTCATTAGTTGAACATGACGGCAGCTACCGTCATTCGGGAGAACTTATCGACGATTTGATAGTTTTACAGGACGATTTGGCAGGGTATGGTGCTTCACAGATTGCATGGAATGATGTCCGCGATCTGATTCGCCTTATTCAGAGTTTTGGATTTCACCTGGCTAAACTTGACATCAGGCAAAACAGCCATTTTCACGATGTAGCTATGGATCAACTGCTGGAAGCTGCCGGCATCGGAATTGTTTTTTCGGAATTATCTTTCGAAGAAAGAATGAAATTTATTCAGTCGGAAATTCATTCACCACGACCATTTACCAATTCTTTCAAATTCCTGCCTTATGAAGCAGCCACTGTTATCAATACTTATAAAGTGCTGAAACAGCATGTGGAAAGATATACATCTACTTCGCTGGGTAACATAATTGTTAGTATGACCCGGGATGTTACCGACCTTATGCTTCCATATCTTTTTGCACGTGAAGCCGGCCTGCTCGAAATAAAGGACAAGGAAACACTTATGCCCTTGCATGTGGTGCCTCTTTTTGAAACTATTGGCGATCTGGAGCATTGTAATCAGGTGATGGACGCTTATCTTTCGTTTCCTATTGTGAAAAAATCACTGGAACTGCAGCAGCAAAACCGCAGGCGTAACTGGCTCCGGCAGGATGTGATGATTGGATACAGCGATAGCAATAAAGACGGAGGTATATTAGCCAGTGCATGGAATCTGTATCAGGCACAGGAAAAACTTTGCAGTCTGGCATCTGCGCATAACCTGAAACTTCGTTTTTTCACGGGAAAGGCGGCACTATAAGCAGAGGAGCAGGTCCAATGCACTGGTTTCTGAAAGCCCTGCCGCATGGTAGCCTCTCGGGCCATATCCGTCTTACGGAACAGGCGAAATTATTGAAAAGAAATATGCCAATCTTTTGAATGCTGCTTATAACCTGGAACTTTTGGTGTCGGGCACGCTCACCAATACCATGTTGCATGCCGGCCTTACTGAACCCAAAACACACGAAGGTGCTGAAATACTGAATTTACTATCCCGGCGAAGTGTTGATTATTACCAGGAGTTAACACATCACCTTGATTTTATGGAGTTTTTTTCTCAGGCAACTCCTATCGATGCAATTGAGTCGAGTAAGATAGGAAGCCGTCCAAGTCGTCGTACCGGACAACGTACCCTGCACGATCTCAGAGCTATACCCTGGGTTTTCAGCTGGAGTCAAACCCGGTTCAATATTACCGGCTGGTACGGCACAGGTAGCGCTTTGGAAGAATTGTATAATAATAATCCCGATGACTTTGCCCAGCTTAAGCGCATGGTGAAATATGATGAGGTGATAAGGTATATTTTCACCAATATAGATACCAGTTTGGCTGCTACCGATGAAACAGTTATGGAAATGTATGCTTCTCTCGTTGGAAATGAAGCCTGCCGGTTGGCGATTTTCAACATGATTGTTAGTGAACTGAATAAGCTTCGTAAAATGATGGAAGTTTTATTGGTTCGTCCAATGGAAGAGCGTCGGAAGAATCACTTTTTATTCAACCAAATTACGTGCTCAGCCTCTCGTTAAACTACATCAGTATCAGATTATGCTTCTCCGCCAGTGGAGAAAACAGAAGTC
>JAAUTT010000257.1 GCA_012031335.1 Bacteroidales bacterium
AAATCTGAAACTTTGCAAAAGAGATATTTGCAATGGAATCCCGATGTGGTTATTCTCATTGATTATGCCGGATTCAATCTGAAGATTGCTGAATATGTCAAATCTCTTAATATCCCTGTGTTCTATTATATTTCGCCAAAGGTATGGGTTTGGAAGGAATCGAGGGTTGAAAAAATAAAAAAATGGGTAGATCGCATGTTTGTGATTTTTCCTTTTGAAGTCGATTTTTATAAAAAACACAATTTTAAAGCTTTTTTTGCCGGAAATCCATTAATCGATGCAATAGCAGAAAAAATCCCAAATATTCCGGATGAACAAATTTTCACATTAAATAACAAATTATCCGGGAAACCCTATATTGCTCTTATTCCCGGAAGCCGAAAACAGGAAATAGAACTTTGTTTGCCCGAAATGCTTAAAGCAGTTGATCATTTTCCTCAATATCAATGTATCATTGCAGGGGCTCCTTCCATTGATCTGTCTTTTTACAAGCACATACTTAATGACAAAGATGTTCCTGTTCTGTTTGGCCAACTTACAGTATTCTTCGAAATTCAAGAGCTGCCATAGTCACTTCAGGTACTGCCACCCTGGAAACAGCATTGCTGAATGTTCCCCAGGTTGTTTGTTATAAAACAAGCCATTTAACCTATCAGATTGGTCGTCATTTTGTAAAAATTAAGTTCTTCTCGCTTGTGAACATAATAATGGGTAAGGAAGTTGTAAAGGAATTATTGCAGTATAATTTGTCGGAAAATATCGCAATTGAGCTGAATTTGTTGCTTCATAACGAAAGTCGCAGAACAAAAATGTTTAATGATTACCAGGAACTTAAAACCTTATGTGGCGGTGCCGGAGCTTCCAAACGAGTTGCCGAAATGATGCTCACAGAACTTAATACTTTAGTTCGCTTAAAAAATAAGTTTTGATCACAAAGCCCATATATACCGCCGCCTTGTGTTTTATATTTCTGATGAATTTTTTGGCCATCAGCGCACAATTGGTTAAAATAAGTGTTTTTAACAGTCTTCCGGTTAAAAGTGTAATTATCACTTCTTACGAAGGAGATTATGAAGTTTTAGGCGATGAATTACCTGTTACTTTCCTTGAAAAAGGTAAAAATCTTTACATTTCACTTTATGATGGAGCGTTGTTGTTAAACAGCCTGCAAGGTTCAATCGGTAAATTTGGGAAGTTAAAATTTAAGGCCACAAGTGTAAACCAAAAATTACGCATTGCAACTGTCGAGCCCAAATCTACTTCCAGAAATATTTCAGATAATCTGGAACTTAATGTAGAATACGGAAGGATCATTCTCGTGAATGAAACTGATGTGGAAAATATATAGCAGGTGTGGTTGAGGCTGAAACTGGAGTAAATACTTTACCAGAATTTCGCAAAGCTCAAGCTATTCTTTGTCGCACATATCTTTATAATAACTTGAACCGGCACTTATCAGAAGGGTTTAACCTGTGTGATGAAGTACATTGCCAGGCTTATAAAGGTCAAACACCTTTTACGGCCGAAATTTATAAATCCACAAATGCAACAAGCGGATTGGTGATTACAGGTAGTGATAATAATTTAATATTAGCTCCTTTTCATGGCAACTGCGGTGGTGAAACAGAAACTTCCGAAAACACCTGGATTAATAACCATGAATATCTAAGACCACTTAAGGATATTTATTGTCTAAAAAGTCCCAACTCGAACTGGTCTAAAAGTTTAACCATAAAAGAATGGAAGGTATATTTACTGAAAAATGATTTTGATATAAAGGCCTTATCAAATGCTGCTTTTGAAATGAAAGGTCCGGGGAGAAAGCAATATTACAAAGTTGGCAAAGATTCAATGCTGACGAAGCAAATGAGAGCTGATTGGAACCTTAAGTCGTCATATTTTCAAGTATTTTATAAAGATGGGGCTGTCATTTTGAAAGGCCATGGCTATGGCCATGGAGTGGGATTGTGTCAGGATGGAGCCATGCGTATGGCTTTGTTAGGGAAAAATTATACCGAAATTATCAACTATTATTTTAAGAATGTTAAAATTCAACAGCTAAACCTCATTCCCAAATAAATTAATTCTGCAGAACTTTCTCGAAAGTATCAAATAGGGTATTAATAAAATAATCCTTTTTAGGTATAAAAGTTAGTTGCTCCTCGGCTGTAATATTCCTCAATCACTTTTTCGTTCGATTGATTTGATAATATAATTACAGGTACTTCTTTTTCAACCTTCCTGATTTCTGTCAAAGCATCCAGTCCGGTCATCAGGGTTTATCCTTTCAAAAAGAAATGATCCAATATGATTAGATCCGGTTTCCGGGTGAGGTTTTGCAAACAGTCTTCACTGGTTCGATAAGCAGTTACATTGTATCCTTCCTTGCTGCCAATGGTGTATTCTAATAAATTCCTTATAAGGCTGTCGTCGTCCACTATAAATACTAATTTATCTTCCATAACACATCGTTTTAAAGGCCGTAAATATTAATTTCATTTTAATATACGGACAGATTTTTAAAAAGTTTGATAATTAAAAAATATCTAACAAATATTTTTTAATATTAAGATATACAAATAAATAGCATATTTAATTTATATGCTTGTATTGTCTTGCAAAACCCTGCCCTTTTTTCGTTTTTTAGGATTTTAATTATTTTTTAAACTTATTTTAATTTATAGCGAACTTTTCTTTCATTTAAACCTTACATAATCAAGAAGAAAATTGTATGCCGGATAAAAATGTTTTTGGTGAGGACATAGTTACATGCAGTAATGATCCTAAAACTGGTTTTTTTAGGGATGGATGCTGCAATACTGATGAAAGGGATGTAGGAGAGCATACGGTATGTGTAATTACCACTGAGGAATTTTTGATTTTTTCTAAAAAAGTTGGTAATGACCTGAGTACGCCAAAGCCAGCATATTCTTTTAAAGGTTTAAAGCCGGGAGATAAATGGTGCCTTTGTGCGTTGCGATGGGTTGAAGCTTATAAAAATAATGCTGCACCTTATATATTACTTGAAGCAACAAACGAAAAGGTTCTGAAACATATTCCTATGAAATTGTTACTGAAATATGCATATATTCAGAAACAAAATTCACGCTGATGTAAAATTTCCCTCTCTTAAAACTATATAATGTTTTATTCACAAAGGATATTGGTGTAAGTGAATAATATCCGGTTTGTTGAATTTTGAATCAATAATAAAAATTATTTTATGAAATCAAGAATAGATTTTTCAAACAGTATAAATCCTGAATTTTTTGATACACTCCGCAATAAGGTAAATGAATATTTTCAGGTTAATCGTATATCCAGATTCGGGAATTATCATATGGTTATTAAGACCATTGTAATGCTCTCTATATATTTTATTCCTTATGCCTTAATGGTATCCGGGGTAATTACAAATCCCTGGCTAATCCTTGTAATGTGGATTATTATGGGGTTTGGCATGGCCGGTATTGGCTTATCCATAATGCACGATGCAAATCATGGCTCATACTCGAGAAACAAGGTAGTCAATACTATATTTGGTTACTTCATTAATCTTGTAGGTGGAAGTGTGACAAACTGGAAAATTCAGCACAATGTTCTTCATCATTCATATACGAATATTGAAGGGCATGATGAAGATATTACCACAGTTCCCATCTTGCGGTTCGCACCTGGTCAGAAAAAGTTTAAAATCCATCATTATCAGCATATTTATGCATGGTTTTTATATAGTCTCATGACTTTAGCATGGTTTGCTTATAACGATATTCCTCGTCTTCTCCGATATAAAAAGAGAAAACAGGTTAAAAATCATAAGCTGAAATTTGGATGGATTATGGCTGAACTAATCTTTTTCAAAATATTCTATGCATTTTATATTATCCTGATTCCTTTGCTTGTGCTCGATATTCCATGGTGGGCTACGCTTGGTTTATTCTTTATAATGCAGGCTATTTGTGGATTATTACTCACCACTATTTTTCAGCTTGCGCATATCATGCCAACTTCCGAATTTCCGGTACCCGATTCAAAAGGAAGAATTCAAAACAGCTGGGCAATTCACCAGTTGCATACCACAACTAATTTTTCGCCAAATAGCAGAATTTTTTCATGGTATATTGGAGGACTTAATTATCAGATCGAACATCATTTATTTCCAAATATCTGTCATGTTCATTACCGTAATATTTCGAAAATAATAAAGTCTACAGCCCTTGAATATGGTATGCCTTATCATTCCCAGTCAAACTTTATTACAGCTATAATCAGCCATTTCAAAATGCTTAAAATGATGGGTCGGGCACCTGTATCATTAGGTTAAATAGATTGTTAAATCCGTTTATGCCTAAATTGGATACCTGAAGTCAGAAATCTGGTTTAAATCTTATTTTTTTCCTAAGTACCAATGCTGCAAACGCATTGGTACTGCTTTATTTATCCAAAATGCTAACTCTTAAAAGTGAATTCATCTAGAATACCCGTATTTCAACATATTAGAAGTGATCTATATTTTTTCATTTGTCTCTCCCAATAAATTATTTTTTTAATCACTCAGATTGTCATTTGTTTAGCTAAAAAATAAAGATGTAAATGTCTTAATTATGAATTCGTATTGAGATAATATTTATATTCACCACATATAGTATAAACTTAGCTTTTCCATGACGCCTTTAGAAATTGAGAAAATTTATCATTTAATAGCCGAGAACAGCGGAGATGTTATTTGGGTGCTTAATCTTGATTCTCTTAGTTTTACCTATGTGAGTCCATCCGTATTTCAGTTAAGGGGCTATACTCCCGAAGAAGTGCTGAATCAAAAAATGTCTGATGTACTTACCGAAGAATCGGGGAAATTTATTACGGATAATCTGCCTGTTAGAATTGAGATGTTTCTTAAAGGTGACACTTCAGTAAAAATAATGACTCACGAAGTGGATCAGATTCATCGTAATGGAAATATAATACCCACAGAAGTTGTCACCAGTCTAATTCAGGACGAATCGGGAAAATTTCGGAAATTCTTGGAATTTCGAGAGACATAACAGAACGGCGAAAAGTTGAAAGTCAGATCCAGGAGAAGGAAAAACAACTTCAGCTTCAAAATGAATTGTTGATGGTTGCGCGGGACAAAGCTGAGGAGAGTGACCGCCTTAAAACCATATTCCTGCAGAATATGAGCCACGAAATACGAACCCCGATGAATGCCATTCTGGGATTTTCTGATTTGTTGGTGAATAGTTTTTTTTAATCGACCAAAACTTGAGTATTATTCCAAAATTATTCGTCAGAGAGGGAACGACTTACTTGGCCTGATAAACGATATGCTCGACCTTTCCAAAATTGAAGCTGGACAGCAGGTGATTGTCCCGGAAATTATCGAAATGGATGAACTTCTGGGAGAATTAAACGATTTCTTTCAAGGGTACAGTAAAAGTAAAGGGAAAGAAGCTGTAAAGCTAGTATTTAATAAGTTTGATAATCCGGCTAATGTTGAAATTATAACAGGATAAAGGAAAGCTAAAACAGATTCTGATAAATTTGGTTAACAATGCGCTGAAATTTACAAACTCCGGAAAAATAGAAGTGAGTTGTGGAATCGATGAATTTAATTTTATCCGTTGCCAGGTTTCAGATACAGGGATCGGTATTCCCGAAAATCTCCACAAAAGAATTTTCGATCGGTTTTTGCAAATAAACAACAGTAATACTAATCCACAAGGTGGTACCGGTTTAGGTCTTGCAATTGTAAAGGGTTTGGTCGACCTGTTGAAAGGTGAGATTTGGGTTAGCTCAACTCCCGGAATTGGAAGTATTTTCACCTTTACAGTTAAAAATAATATTACCAGTGAAGTTAAGCCTGTTAAAGAAAAACACGATGTGGTTTTTTCTTCAGATAAACTCCCTCCTGATAAATCTGTTCTTATTGTTGAGGATGATATATACAGCGCTGCTTATCTCATGGAACTACTGGGCGAAACAAAACTTTCCGTTCACCATGTTGCTTTTGGATCGGAGGCGCTATCTTTTATCCGTAAGCAAAAACTGACCTTGTTTTAATGGATATTCGTCTGCCTGAGATTGATGGTTATGAGTTAACCAGACTGATAAAAAGTGAAAACCCCGATATAAAAATAATTGCTCACAGTGCTTATGTGTCTGAAGAAGACCAGGAAAGAGCTTTTGAGGCCGGATGCGATGATTTTATAGGTAAACCAGTTGATAAAGAATTGTTTTTCTGTAAATTAATTGCATACCTGAATTCCTGAGATTTTTTATTAATGAGCATATTTAGCTTTTTTAAAAGAGGATTGTTGTATTAAATAAAATTCCCCTTTTATGAAAGCGATTTATTGTGTTATAAATATAAAAAACTGCATTTCATGCAATCCAATTCTCAAAGAAAAGATATTTGACAGTTCTTTTCTTCCAAACCTGATTTTAATGCTCTCTGCTTTTATTGTGCTTGGAGCTATAGTTGCGGTTCTTTCCTTTTTATCAACCCGCCGTTACCGCATCTCGCGTGCTGCTTATACAACCATGAATTTCTTAACCCTGTTCCTTTTTCAACA
>JAAUTT010000258.1 GCA_012031335.1 Bacteroidales bacterium
GGTTCTGGTACTACTGATCTCAGAAATTTTTCAGGATAACTTAAGTACTAACATTACATTACTTTTTATAATGAAAAGCACATCGCAAATCAATCTTTTTATTGTTCTGATTTTAACTATTAGTGCTTTATCCTCATGCAATTCTAATAAATATAAGTTCAACGGAATATGGAAAACTGAATCTCAGGGAAATTAAGGATAAAAAAGTTTCCTGTAAAATTGGTCCCAACGGTGTTGTGTTGTTAAAAGTTAAATAACAGAGGGTTAGGTTTGCTTATTCACTACAAATAAAAAAGAGATGTTCAATATTATATAGTTAAGCAATGGCAAAGTATATTTTTATTTTCGTTCTATACGTTTTTCCCCAGTTGAATTTGTTTTCACAAACCTCTATTGTTAAAGGTCGGCATTTGTATTCTTCGGCGAATGAGAAAGTTGTTCTTAGAGGAATTAACGAAATGGCCATCTGGGACAAAAATGATCAAACCCTGGCCTCGGTGCTGCCCGAGATGGCAAAAACAGGGGCAAATTGTGCCCGCCTTTGCTGGTTAACTACCGGGAGCCCGGCTACCCTCGATAGCCTGATTGAAAACTGCTTGAAGTCAAAAATGATCCCTATCGTAGAACTTCACGATGCCACCGGCGATTGGAGCAAGTTGCCCTTACTTATCGATTACTGGAAAAGATCCGATGTGTTTCAGGTAATGGAAAAACATAAAAAATGGGTGCTATTAAATATTGGTAACGAAATTGGCCAAAAAACCAGCAATGCAGATTTCCTGAACTATTATCTGGATGCCATAAAGCAACTGCGCGATGTTGGTTACAAAATGCCATTGATTATTGATGCAGCCGACTGGGGTAAGGACGAAGAAAATATTACCTCGAACTGGAAAGCGCTTTTGAGCAGCGATCCGGAGAAAAACCTTCTGTTTTCGGTTCACCTGTACTGGAAAGAAAACACCACCGAAGAGTTGAAACAACGGCTTGATAATCTGCTTAGCCGGGTTGTTAAAGAAGAAATTCCATTATTTTTTGGCGAAGGTCCCCAGTTAAAAGGCGGTTGCGACCGCATCGACTGGCCTTATGAGTATACCATTGCACAATGCCAGAAATATGAAATTGGCTGGGTAACCTGGTCGTGGGGAGCCGTGGTGAATGGCGATTGCCAGGAAATTGGCGCTTACGACCTTACCACCGATGGTAAGTTCGGCAATTGGCGTACCGATTTTGCCCGGAAGATGATGGTGGACGATATAAACTCTATTCAGAAAACATCGGTGAGGCCTAAATCGATTCTATAATCATATGGGTTCGATATAAGTGCATATGGGAAAATGTCGTTCCGTACTGAAAGAATAAAATATCACTACCAATATGAATTTTCTCCGTCTGATCTTCTTATTAGCGCCAAGCCAGTAAATTATTGATAATGATGTGTTAAGTATAAAATTAAAAGTAGAATAGCAAATGAAAAAAACATTTCGGATAATCTTGTCCACCATTTTCGTTTTGTCCTTTACCGTGCTATATGGCCAACCTGCCAAACACAGGGTAATAGTTCTCACCGACATTGAAAACGAACCCGATGATGCCCAGTCCATGGTGCGGTTTTTTATTGTACAGCAACCATTATGATGTGGAAGGTTTGATTGCTACCTCTTCCGATCACTTGCGGGATAAAACCAACGAATGGCGAATAAAGGAAATAGTTGATGCCTATGGAAAGGTATTCAACAACTTGACCTTGCATGAACCTGGGTTTCCATCCGTCGCTTTTCTGCAATCGTTAATTAAAGCGGGTAGTCCCAGGCACGGGATGGAAGGCGTAGGCCCCGGCATGGATTCGGAAGGCTCCGAATGGTTGATTCAGGTAGTCGATAAAAATGACGACCGTCCTGTTTGGGTGACCGTATGGGGTGGCCCAAATGTATTGGCTCAGTCGTTGTGGAAAGTCAGAAGTACAAGAACTACATCGGAATTCGAAAAATTTGTATCAAAATTACGTGTTTATACCATTTCTGATCAGGACAATTCGGCACCATGGATCAGGCGTGAATTTCCCAATTTATTTTATATTGTGAGTACCGGGGGCAACTACAGATATGCTACATGGTCGGCACTTTCGGGCGACAGATATTTTGGATTGGCATCGGGTGCCGACACATCTATAGTGAATAATGCCTGGCTGAGAAAGAATATTATCGAAAACAAAGGCCCGCTCGGAGCCCAATATCCCAAGTCAGAATATTTGATGGAAGGCGACACTCCATCTTTTCTTTCACTCATCAACAACGGGTTGAACGTACCTGAAAGGCCTGATTATGGCGGCTGGGGCGGACGATATATTTTGTACACCCCTCATTTTATACCACATATGCATTATTACAACTCCCAACCTGAAACGCGGCCTATCTGGACAGATGACGCTGATGAGGTTATGGGCAAAGATGGCAGAAGGTATGTTTCCAACCATGCAACCATTTGGCGTTGGAGGGATGCGATCCAAAATGATTTTGCGGCCAGGATGAACTGGTGCACCCAAACCTATAAGGAAGCCAATCATCCTCCGGTTGGAAAGCTATCAACTCCCAATGAAATTAAAGTAAAGGTTGGAGAAAAAGTGACTTTAGATGCTTCCAAAAGTACCGATCCCGATGGCGATCAATTGAGTTTTAGATGGATTTATTACCCTGAAGCCGGAGATTTTCATCATTGGAGAGGCATAAGTTTAAAAAATGCCAATACGCCTTTATTACAATTGGAAATTCCCAAAGAAATAGAACTCGGTATACCTAAAACTACCCATATAATTTTGGAGGTTACTGACAATGGCACCCCTGCTTTGACAAGATACCAGAGGGTAATAGTAAACATTATGCCTTAGACATAGTAAACGCATAGCAACCCTAAATAATAATTGAAGTCAATGAGAAAAATCTATTTACTTTTTGTTCTGCTCTTGTTAATAGCAAGTGTTTCTGGTCAAAAAGCCAAAGTAATAGTCGATGCCGATACCGGGAACGAGATTGATGATATGCCCGCTATCGTCCTTGCATTGAAGTCGGGAAAGATTGATTTGTTGGCAATAACAGCCGCCCAATGGAACCGTGTCGAGGTGTGTGGTCGCCAAACCATGCAGGAGAGCTGGGTGCTGAACAACCGTATTTTACCGCTTCTTGGCATGGAACACATTCCAAGTCTCAAAGGATCTGAGTTCGCGGTTGGTCAAGGGCAGCACTGGGGTGACAAAACAGGTTCCAGGTCCAACGAGGCTTCCGATTTTATCATAAAAAAGGCCATGGAAATGCCCCAGGGCGAAAAGCTGATTGTGATTGTTACCGGTTCGGCTACTAACGTTGCATCGGCCATTCTTCTGGAACCTAAGATTGTCGACAAAATCGCTGTTTACTTCATCGGTACCACTTACAATTTCGACCGCAGGGCTTTCAGCAAGAACGAATTCAACGTGAGGAGCGATTTAAATGCCTTTGAAACCCTGCTCGACACGGAAAATCTGGAATTGCACATCATGCCTGCCAACATTTGCACACAATTGTTGGTTTCACAAAAAGACATTGATACCCGGCTCAAATCGGACAAGGGAGTTGATGGGTTGTTCAAGGAACGCTGGAAAGAAGTGAATAAGGACGGTATCGACTGGATAATGTGGGATTTCGCAATCGTGCAGGCAGTGTTAAACCCAGGCTGGACAAAACAGGTATCGAGTAAAACACCACCCGAGAATACCCCGCGAAATATTTTTCTTTATACCGAAATTGACTCAAAAGCCATTATGGAGGATTTCTGGAGGGTTTTTCTGAAATAGGAATAATTGGTGAATCGATGTATGTGCTTGCCCTTGGAGACAAAACGAATTGATCCGAAGGGCGTTATTACGGTATGTAAATGGAGGAGCGATGTTCAAAAAGAGTATGCAGAACGCGCCGATTGGATGCTGGAAAAATAGTATGTTTAAAATAAAAAGAATGTATGTTGAGAAAGAATAGCACAGGTTTAATTTATTTAATAAAAAAATGTCATGAGCAAGCCCCCTTACTTCAAGATGATCGCAATTTTTTGCTTTCAGCGGCAATAATTTTTATTACTTCTTGCGCAAAGTCTCCTAAAGATGAAAATACAGGGTAGTCATCCTAACCGATATGACTCATGACGATGGTAATTCATTGATCCGGTTTCTTTATTACGCCCCTTGGTTCGATACCGAAGCCATAATAGTTACTAATCAACTACCTGATTTTAAACATACCGATACGGGTCCTTGGGATAAAGCAATGGGGATATTGAATGCTTACAAGGAGGATTTGCCTCAACTTAGAAAGCATGACAGCCTGTTTCCCAATTACGAAGAACTTCTCAGTAAAACAAAACAGGGACGTGGTGCCCTTCCTATTATCTGGTTAACAAATGACCTTAAATTTTCGGGCCAAATTGGCAGCAGATATGTGGAATCAAAATGGGATTCAATTAATTTTCACGACTGGATTGGCGAAGGATTAAATCCCAACGGGGAGTCAAAGGACTCCGAAGGAAGTGAATTTCTGCAACAGGTTTTCGATAAGGACGACGACCGTCCAATTTATGTTCAGGCATGGGGCGGACCAATAACGCTTGTTCAGGCACTATACCGTTACAAGCAACGTAAAGGGGACGAAAAACTAAAAAGAATACTCTCTAAATTACATATCTATGGTATTCTGTTTCAGGATATAACTTTTGAATATTTTATCGATTTCGATAGTGTAAAAAATAAATCATGTGGAGGTTTTGGCTCAGCAATCCCCACGTATAAAGGCGAAAGGGCAGAGCTGGGTCAGTTGTTGTACGATCCCGGGCATTTTTGGCAATACTGCTGCAGTTCCGACTCCAACTGGGTGAGACCCATTTATGCAAAGGAGTTTAAAGGTCACGGCGCAATGTCGGAGCTTTTTGATGATTATGGCGAAGGCGATACTCCTTCATTCCTTTATTTGATAAGTGCAAAACTTGGATTAAATGACCCGCTCGACCCTACCCAGGGAAGTTGGGGCAACAGGTTTTCTCAAATGGAAAAACCGTTTCCCAAAGGATATTATCACTCTTGCAACCACAATGCAAGTGAACTTACCCGATGGAATAGTGAAGCAAAAAACAGCTTTCAAAACAGGCTTCTATGGTCGGTAAAAAATCCTGAAGAAGTTAACCGCGAACCTGTTGCAGTTGTTAATCGAGACAATAGCAATAAAATTATCACCTTGTATGTAACCCCCGGTAAATCTATAACACTCGATGCAACAAAATCCTCAGATACTGACAGGGATGGCCTTACATTTAAATGGTTCCGATACGATGAAGCTGATAATTATGATGGTTCATTCGGATTAACCGAACCGGCTAATGCAATTCAAAAACTAGTAGTCCCTTCAGATTTGAACGACAAAAACATTCATCTGGTGTTGCAGGTAAGCGACAATGGAACTCCCGGACTGGCTGTTTACCGAAGGGTTATAATCAAAGCCGAAAACAACTGAAGAACAATCACTAAGTCTAATTTTTATTATACTCGTTGAGCATTATTTCCTGGCAGTGATCATTTTCATCCTCACCATGATTTGTTGGAGATCGTGGACCAACACCCAAAAGATGGTAGCCAAAACATAACGTTTCGAACTTTTTTACTGGGATATGGTTTTTAGGCTGCTCCTGGTGGCAACAATTGCGGCTTTTATCGTAGGAAAGAAGTTCACTCGACCCAATTTAGGTTGAAGGTGGTGGCGGTAATTTAATCCCCTATTCCGGTGCATTCTATTTTGCGGTAGGCGCATTCCTGAGCACTTTTCTGTTTAATCCAATTTTTATGGCCTTCCCTTTTGAAAGGCCATAATTGCTGATAAAACAAAAACTTCACAAAGTTTTGCTATTACTTTTAAAATTTTGTGAAGTTTTACTCTTTAAAAAAGTCCACTACCGAAAAGTCAAAAAAAAACAAATTTTTTCAATTGCTTTAGCCTAAACGTAAGGATTAATCTGAAATTCCTTGAATTCAATTATCCCTATTGGGTATAAGAGAATGAAATGCTTTTCGGAGAGGACCTATGAATTTAAATTCTTAAATATTACTTTTTCGTTTACAATACTATTTAACAAATGATGCGTTATTCAAATAATCAAAACATTGTTTTACTCCTTCAAACTGGGTGATATTTCCTTTAACTTTTTCTATCTCAACATAAAATTCATTTAAGCCATTGGCGTATGCTTTTTTGAATATATTCTCAAATTCATCATTCCTGATTGGCCAAGAACTTCACGATCCTTGATATGCAGCACAGGGAACCGGGTGGGGTATTTTTCAAAATATTCAAGAGGATCGTTTTGTCCCATTACGGTCCAATAAACATCCATTTCAAAAAATACAAGGGTTGGATCGGTGCCGTTTAATAAAAGATCGTAAACAACATCGCCCTTTGGACGGAAATAATCGTTTTGTCCTGGAGTTGCTGCTTTGTCTTCATCTTTTACTACACGTTTAAATTCCATATTATGGTTATGGTAGCCCATTT
>JAAUTT010000259.1 GCA_012031335.1 Bacteroidales bacterium
AAAATAATCATGTTGATCCTTATAAAATTTTCGCCAATATTCAAGGTATTTTAATACCGGGTGGTTTTGGCTCAAGAGGTATTGAAGGAAAAATCGCCGCTGTTAAATACGCCAGAAAAACAAAATGCCCTTTTAGGTATTTGTTTAGGACTCCACTGTCGTCAGTCATCGAATTTGCCAGAAACGTTTGTGAATTAGAAGAAGTCCATACGACAGAAATCGATCCAGAGACAAAGCATCCCATTATTACCCTTTTAGAGGAACAAAAAACGTAAAAAATAAAGGGGGATCAATGCGGTTAGGAGCCTATGAATGCGCTTTAAAATCTGGCAGTAAGGCCTTTGACTGTTATCAAAAAGAGAGTATCACAGAAAGACATAGACATCGCTATGAATTTAATAACGAATACCTATGTGATTTTGAAAAAGCGGGAATGGTTGCTGCCGGAGTAAATCCTGATACGAATCTTGTAGAAATAGTGGAAAACACAAAACACAACTGGTTTGTTGGTGTGCAGTTTCATCCCGAATACAGTAGCACTGTTTTAAATCCTCATCCTTTATTTGTTGATTTTGTAAAATCAGTAATAAATTACTCCGAATCGAAAAAATAGTATCCTGTTTAAAGCGTGGATATTGACTTCATATTTATTTTAAAAGGTGTTTTGAATTTAGGATAGATTCAATTTCACCTTTTTTATAGTTTTGCAAAGTTTTATAAGATATTTATTTAAAAAATTTGAAATGGATAGAAATTCAATTATTGGAATTATTCTTATTGCTGTAATATTTGTTATTTGGGGATATATACTTCACCTTCCAAGGAAGAAAACTTAGAAAATCATCAGCAGGACTCAATAGCGATTGTACAAAGACAAAAGGCTGAGCAGGAATCTGTTAAGACACAAGAAGCTTCGACTCCAACTGAGACGGCAGTATCGGACTCAGTGAAAAATAAAATGGTTATAAGTCAGTATGGGGCCTTTGCAAAAGCAGCTGAAGATACCGCTAAATTTTACACCCTTGAAAACAGTAAGATCAAACTTACCATTTCCAATAAGGGGGGCCGGCCTTATGCAGTGCAACTCAAGGAATATCACCGGTACGATTCCTCTGATCTGATCCTTTTTAAAGGTGATTCCACTGTTTTTGGTCTAAATTTTCCTACTAACCAGAACAGGACAATATTTACCAACGACTTATTTTTTAAAGCCTCTGAAAATCAAAAAGATATAGTTGTTTCGCCAGGACAAAAACCTGAGACACTAAGTATGAGATTATATGCCGGAACAAACAGTTATATCGAATACCTGTACACCCTTGCTCCCGATGATTATATGGTTGGATTTAAAATCAATATGGTTGGGATGGACTCGGTAGTGGCTTCAAATTACAGTTCACTTGATATCATCTGGAAATCGGTAATTCCCAGACAAGAAATGGGAAGGAAGAATGAAAACAATTACACGACAATTGTTTATAAACATTTGGGAGAGGATGTAGATGAAATAAGTGCCGGTATTGGCGCCAATCAAACGGAAGAGGAAAATATTCCAAACAGTATAAAATGGATTGCTTTTAAGCAACATTTTTTCTCCTCGGTTTTAATTGCCGAAAACCGATTTAACAAACCCGTATTACGGTCAACTAATCTGGAGGATACCAGTAAATTACTGAAAGCATTCGAAGCAGTATTGCCCATAAGTTATGAGAATAAACCTAATTTCACTTCCGATTTTAGATTTTATTTCGGCCCCAATCATTATAATACTTTAAAAGCATATAATCTCGACATGGAACATATCGTTCCACTTGGATGGAGCTGGATACGCTGGATTAGTAAATACTTTATTATACCTGTTTTTAACTGGCTGGATAATTACATTGCTAACTATGGGATTATTATATTGGTTCTTACAATTTTAATTAAATTGATATTGTTCCCTCTAACCTATAAATCTTACCTTTCTCAGGCACGTATGCGGGTTCTCAAACCTCAGATTGATGAGATAAATGCAAAAATCCCCAAAGATAAACCTCTTGAACGTCAGCAGGCTACTATGGCTCTGTATAAAAAAGCGGGGGTTAATCCAATGGGTGGTTGTTTGCCATTGTTGCTTCAAATGCCTATTTTATTTGCTATGTTCTATTTTTTCCCAACTTCAATAGAACTGCGCCAGGAAGGCTTTTTATGGGCAACTGACCTTTCAACCTACGATTCCATATTTTCATGGTCAACAGATATTCCGCTGATTAGTCGTTTTTATGGTAATCACATAAGCTTATTTACCATATTGATGACAGTTTCAACACTTGTTAGTATGAAAATGAGTAATCAGGCTCAAATGAGTGATGCTCAGCTTCCAGGCATGAAAACTATGATGTATATTATGCCGGTAATGTTTATGTTCGTTCTCAATGGCTTTTCATCCGGTTTAACATATTATTACTTTTTGGCAAATATGATCACCATTGGTCAGAATGAGTTGTTCAAAAGGATGATAGATGAGAAGAAGATTCTTGCTAAAATTCACGCCAATAAAGCAAAGCCGGTTAAGAAATCGAAATTTCAGGAACGGCTCGAGAAAATGGCTAAAGAACGTGGTATGAAAGTGCCTGCTAAGAAAAAATAAGATATAATAAAACCATTGGTGTCCGGTTAAAAATAGTAGACTTCTCCCTACGGTCGAAATGACAAGGCTTTTAGGGGATTTAAATGGAGAGGGGCATAGTGGGCGGCGGAGCCGCCCACTATGCCCCTCTCTTAAGCTAACTGCCTCATGGTCATTTCGAATGAAATGAGAACTTAGCGAAGCGTTCTCACCGCAGGTAAATCTACTCTTTATTTCTTATAAGTATTTTTACCGGACAATATTGAATAAAAACATAAAAGCCCTGCCAGATTTTTCAGCAGGGGCTTTTTTATAACTTGTATTAAGCAGGCATAATGTACATAAAGTCTGCGAATTGGAGATGTTTTCCTAAGTATATTTGCTGATAATTTTAAATATAATTAAGTGAAGGACTTCAAGATTGAAGCTACCTACTTCTTCATTTTCTTAAAATTTCTTTTCTTTTCACCGGATTTGGTTCGCAAATAATTTCAGCTCCTTCGGATTTTACCCAAAGTAATTTTCCTTCTGCACTATATTTGGCTGTAAATATATCGGTCCGACCTTTTGAATGGGCAATGTAATCTTCAAAAAATGAAATCCCGGTGAAATATCCTGTTATATAAATATTATTGTTACTATCCGTCTTAATCAGTTTAACCAAATCGGGTTCACTGCCTCCTGCCTGCTTTATCCATAACAAATCTCCATTACGGGAATACTTGGCAACAAATACATCAAATTTCCCCAACGATACCAGTTTGACATCGCCAAACATGGCACTATTCATAAAATATCCCGTTAAACAAAGGTTTTCATCCTTATCAATAGCCCAGTAAACATCTGTTACGTCGAGTTGCTTTAAGATATTTTTTATCCAAGTATTATCCGATGATGGCGTGATTTCAACTTTCAAAAAAGGTGAAAAGTTGAGCAGTGTAGCGCTGATTAAAAGTGATTTTAAAAATAGCATGAATTTGAAGTGGTAAAATTCCGGATCAAAGTAAAAGTTAAAATAGGATTTTTGAAAGTTTTGTTGATAAATGGTGAAATATTGGTTTCGGAAGTATTTTCTTTCCTTAATACCAGCATCATTTTTTAGCTGTCTTTTCAAACCATTATCGAATTTTCAAGTAAAACATATCCTACAATGATTACTTTTATAATTTAAAGCTTTTAACTGCCATATTTATGAAAATAAAATTTTTAGGAGCTGCCAGGGAAGTTACTGGTAGTAAGCATTTAATAGTCACCAGAGATGGTGTTCGTATACTTCTCGACTGTGGTATGTTTCAGGGTAAAGGAATGGATACTGATACCATGAACAGACACCTTGGGTTTAATCCGGGAGAGATCGATTATCTTGTTTTAACCCATGCACATATTGATCACACAGGTTTGATTCCCTACATTTATAAACTTGGTTTTAAAGGAACCGTAATATGTACACACGCTACACGGGATCTTTGTGCTATTATGCTGGCCGATTGCGGAAAGATACAGGAACAGGATACCAAATGGTTTAATAAGAAAAGAATTAAACAAGGCAAAGAACCTGTAGACCCAATTTATACTAAAGCTGATGCAGAACAATGCCTCGAACTATTTGTAGGTATTCCTTACAATAAGCCTTTTAAAATGAATGGTCACGTAACGCTTTCGTTTACTAATACTGGCCATTTGTTGGGGAGTGGAGTTGCCAATATGGTTTTCGACGAAGGAGACCGTAAGGTACGATTAGCATATACAGGCGACATTGGTCGTCCTACAAACAGAATTCTTCGCTCACCCGTTCCTTTTCCGCAAGCTGATATAATAATTACCGAATCCACCTACGGTAATCGTTTACACGAGGTTACCCATATAGCAGAGGACAGATTACTCGAAGTAATAAAAAATACCTGTATTCAGAAAAAAGGGAAAGTTATTATCCCTTCTTTTAGTGTTGGACGTACCCAGGAAGTAATCTATTCGCTTAATAACTTCTTTAATGAAGGGAAGCTACCCAAAATAAATATTTATGTTGACAGTCCGTTATCCGTAAATGCAACCAATATTTTCCGATTACATAAGGAATGTTTCAATGAATTTATGCTGCATAAGATGGAAACCGATCCTGATCCGTTTGGTTTCGACCGGTTGTTTTTTGTTACCAGTGTTGAAGACTCCAAAAAACTGAATGATACCAAAGAACCGTGCGTTATAATTTCTGCTTCGGGGATGATGGAAGCCGGACGTGTAAAACATCACCTTGCAAACAGTATTTCGGACCCGAAAAATACAGTATTGGCCGTTGGGTATTGTGCTCCTTCCACCCTTGGTGCCAGAATCTTAAGAGGAGAGACTTCTGTTTCGATTTTCGGGACCCTATATCCGGTTAAAGCCGATATTGAAAAACTTGATTCTTACTCGGGCCATGCAGATTATAACGAGATGCTTGGTTTTCTCGAATGTCAGAATAAGGAAGAAGTTAAAATGGTTTATGTTGTTCATGGAGAATATGAAGCACAGCAATTTTTCAAAACTGAACTTGAAAAGAGTGGTTTTAAAAATGTTCATATTCCAGAACTTGGTGAAGAAGTGAATTATTGATATTAAAACTATATGTCAGGGGTGCTGTGGAGATAATAAAAAATCATTCAAGGCACCTCAACCTTTTATTTTTCAAAGAAAAGGCTCTTCTCATTTGGTGTATATTAAAAAAGTTTCTACTTTTGCGACCTATTTTTAATAAAATAATAAACAAACAGTATGTTAAATCATTATGAAACCGTTTTCATTGTAACTCCCGTTTTGTCTGATACACAGATGAAGGAAGCGGTACTTAAATTTAAGCACATTATCACCGAAGAAGGTGGTAAAATTGTGCATGAAGAGGATTGGGGCCTCAAAAAGCTGGCTTATCCTATTCAGAAAAAGTCAACAGGATTTTATTATCTGATTGAGTTTGAATCTGAAGGTAAAGCTATCGATAAGCTGGAAACAGAATATCGTCGTGATGAACGTGTAATCCGTTTTTTAACCATGAAAATGGATAAATATGCCGTTGAATACGCCGTAAAGAAAAGAAGTAAACAAGCCGAAAAGAAAGTGGAGGAATAGTTATGAGTCAGAATCAGTCAGAAATCAGATATTTAACACCTCCAACCGTAGAGGTAAAGAAGAAGAAATACTGCCGTTTCAAAAAGAACCGAATTAAATATGTGGATTATAAAGATCCTGAATTTTAAAGAAATTCTTAAACGAACAGGGTAAAATATTACCCCGCAGATTAACAGGTACCTCGCTGAAATTCCAGCGTAAAGTTGCCACTTCAATTAAAAGGGCTCGTCATTTGGCATTCCTGCCTTATGTAACCGATATGTTGAAATAATATCAGGAGGATAGTAAACATGCAAGTAATTTTAAAACAAGATATGGCAAATCTCGGTCAGAAAGACGAGATTGTAAAAGTTCGTGATGGTTATGCCCGTAATTACCTTATTCCACAAGGTTTGGCCACCCTCGCCACCGAATCTGCCAAGAAGGTTCTCGCCGAAAATACAAGACAACGTGCTCACAAAGAAGCAAAAATAAAAGCTGAAGCTGAAGTGATTGCAGAAAAGATGAAGGGTATAAAACTTCAGATTGGTGCAAAAACATCGACAACCGGTAAGATTTTTGGTTCGGTGAATACCATTCAGGTTGCTGAAGCATTGAAAGAGAAAGGTTACGATGTGGACCGTAAAAACATCAGCCTTATCAATGCCGATAATATCAAGGAAGTTGGTAGCTATAAAGCAAGAGTTAAGCTTCATAAAGAAGTGGTGATCGAAATCGATTTTGAAATCGTATCGGAATAACATACCGATTCATTAATAAAAGAAAAAGGCTGCCCATAAGGTAGCCTTTTTCTGTTTAATTTATATTCAGTTGAATCTCCGATGATCGACAGAGTTATTTAAC
>JAAUTT010000260.1 GCA_012031335.1 Bacteroidales bacterium
TAAATTTTCCGGATCATCATGTATACCTTACCGGTTCTGGTAATGAGGCCTCCTATGCTGAGTCCGTTATTGATGGAATAAAGCAATGCCCTAAGGTGAAGTCAGTTGCCGGGAAAACCAGCATGAAGGAGTTAATAAAATATTATAACCCATACGGATATCTTTATAAGTAACGATACCGGCCCCATGCACCTTGCAGCATTGCTTCAGAAGAGAACGATTGCCCTCTTCGGACCTTGTTCCCCGGCACATTACCGGTTTAATAAATCGATATACGTTCTTTATAAGCACTTATATTGCAGTCCATGTGTTCACGAATTTAAGATTCCGCCATGCAAGGGAAATAATATCTGCATGAAAAGTATTTCTGTAAACGAAGTTTATCAACTTTGTTGTGAAGTCCTGGAAGGGAAAAACACCGCGTTTGATACCTCTTTTCAGGTCAAGGATATTATTTATGAACGCCAAAGCGACATTGCGGGATTTATTGAGCGTTAAAAAGTATCTCAAATATTTTCTTCCTCCTTGTCTTTTTTACTAAACCAGCCTTTAATTTTCTGCCACATACCGTTGGCCGGCGTGGAGTCGTTCTGGTCGCCTATAAGGTATGCATATGGGTAAAGCCCTTCCACATTGTCGAAAAATATTTTCAACATCCCCAGCAGAGGAAGAAAGAGAATAACTCCTGCAATACCCCATATGAGGCCACCAATAATTAAAATGAGTATTGTAAATAGTGGACTTATATTTACATTTCCGCCAACTACATAAGGCTCAATAAAGTAGTTGTCAAAAATCTGAGCTAGCGAAATAACTACTATTACTCCTAAAGCCGGACCGAAAGTATCTTCTGTTACAACAGCCATAAAAACGGCAGCAAACCGCCTATAATAGGACCCACATAGGGGATAAATGTAACAATTGCGGCAATGGCAGATAATAGAAATGCATTTTTAATTCCCAGCACAAGTAAACCAATCGTATAAAATATGGTGAGTATAATAATTGAAATGGCTCTTCCGGCCAGATACTGTTGGGCTATTTTGCTTATTTTGGCAATCACCAGTTTGGCTTCTTCTCGTTTCTCGTCCTTATAAAGCAGAACAAAAAATTCTCATATTTTTCGCGATGCAAAATAAAAAGGAATGTTAAAACCAGCACCATAGCAAAACTGGCAATAAAAGTTACAAGGCCTTTCACCATATTGGTAAGGTAAGTTCCTGCCGAGGTAATTGTGTTTTTAGCCTGCTCTTTCAGCGCAATAATTTGCTGTTCGGGGCTGAAACCGAATAGATTCTCAATCCATGCCTGTATGCCTGTAAAAAATTCCTCCAATCGATTTTGAATATTGGGCAGGTCCTCCAAAAGTGTTGCAATTTGGATAGAAATAAGCATCATCACCAGCGATAGGATGATAATAATTAACAAAACTGATAACAAGGTAGAAGGAATTCTTTTTAAACCCCAGCCTTCGAGTTTATTCGATACAGGTGTCATCAACATAGCCAGAAATCCTGAAAATACGAACAGTGTCAGGATTCCCCGGCCAAAATAAAGAAGAATGGTGAATAGGATAAAGAAAAGGAGCACATCGTTTACACGGTTTAGGGAAACACGTTTCATTGATTATTGTATTAAATTGAATATAATATATAACCTTTGAAAGGACTTTTTGTGAAGAGGCTGGGTCAATTATTTTAAACAATTTATCTTAGAGGGCTTTTCATTATAATTTTTTAATTAAGCAGGAGGAGCCTGTTTTTTTTATACAACCTTTCTTTGTAAATTTCGTTAAGTGCTTAAATGTTAATAAAGGCTGATAAAAACTACCTGTTTAAAGCTGAAAGGATGATGCGTGGATGTATTTTTATTTTAGGGATAGCATGGGTGCTGCTTTCTTCGTGCTCAGACAATAATTCAAGAAAAGAGATTTCCGGGAACCCATTAAACTTACTGAACCGGTTCGTGTAAACTGGGTTGGACACTGGCAGAATGAAGGTTATAAAGAGCAGTTACTTTTTGATATGGCTCGCCGGTTTGAGTTTGAAAATCAGGACATTGTTCTTAATTTGAAATTTCCGGCCGAAGCATACCCCGGTGTGGGTGACAATGAGTTTAATCTGGCCGAAATTCAAAAAACAAATTCCGATTGGGATATTATCCGAATAAATAATGAAGTTAACGGTGTGAGTCGTTTAACCGGTGATCGTTCCTGGCCTGTAAAATATCTGGTTGATTTCAGTCAGTTTGAAGAATTTCGGAAAACTCAATGAAGCAGTTCTATCATCCGAAATAAAGAATAAATGGGGAGGAATAGTTCCCGGACATGCCCTGGATGGAAACAGCTTTGTTTTATGGTGTAACCAGGAAGTGGCTGAGAAAATCGGAATAAAGGTTAAACAATTCGATATCAGTACCGAAGACTTTGAAGGATACCTGAAAGCTGTAAAGGAATTTAATCAGAAAAATAACAAACAAATTAACAGTATTTATTTTAACGATGGCTGGTTACCTACTTACGCGCTGGGATTACAGGTTTTTTCGTCGCTTGTTGGCGATTATGATAAATTAAAAGATCCTGGTTATAAAGAGGCTAAAATTGAAGCATGGGAAAAAACATTGAAGTATTTTGAGAGACTTACTGATTTTGAACCATTAGATCCGCAATGGAGTAAAATACAATATGGCTCGGATTACAACCGGATACTTAACGGCGAGTGCCTCTTTATGGTAAACGGAACATGGATGTACAATATCTGGCAGGATATGGACAGCGTTAACTACAAAAAAATGATTCCACTGGAGTTGCCGGGAATGCAACCAAGCAAAACATACATAGGCGAAGTTAGTATCCCATGGACCGTTCCTCTGAATGCCAAAAACAGAGAACAGGCTGTAAAATTTATGCTTTACTGGTGCCGGCCCGAAGTAGCCGACGAATGGGTGCGAAATACCAAAGTCCGACAGGGATAAAAGGAAGTCTTGTTCAGTCGGAATTTGGATTTGATGTGTACGAATCCTTCGATTATATAATTGGTAAAAAGTATAACGGTAAAAAGATACCATTGAACTATGGCAACAGTACCTTGCTTTTCGGAGAAAAAAATTCAGCTATACCATCATACTTTAAAGAGATAATAACCGGAACTTTAACAGCCAACGAGGCGATGGCCATAATTAAAAGAAGTATAAGGAAATAGACAAAATTTTCGATTTAATTTCATTCAAAACCTAAAATTGCAACCATATGAACTTCTTCAATAATCTTTCCTACAGAATTGGTTCTATTATTATCATTACTGAAATAATTGTACTCTTTGGATTAGGACTTTTTATATCCGGAGATTCAGCAAAGAAATTGAGCAGCGGGTCGAAAAACAAATCCAGACTCCTGCAGAACTCATGTCGCGGGAAGTTTTGAAATATGAATCAGCCGAAAACAAAGCCACACTCGAAAGTATTGTTGGAGATAGCATACACCAGTGCTTTGCTGTTGGAGCCAACGGTCGGATTTATTATTCGCTTAATACTGAATTCAAGGATAAAAATATAAAAGATATAAGCGATATTGGCGATTATAAGGAGTTTACAATTGAACTTGAGAATCCTTATTTTCAAAAAGTAAAAAAGGATGGCGAAAATTATTACGAGAGCATTGCCCCTATTCGTTTCAGCGATGGTAAGTTCATTGGCTTTTTGTATATAAGTTCCAAAGCCAAAAATATCGAAAGGCAGAAAGCAACAATTATGTGGCTGTTTATTCTTGGTTCGCTCATATGTGTAGTTTTAACCTCCATTGTTATTATCTATTTGTTTAACCGAAATATATCGGGAAAAATAAAAATGGTATCCGGAAAAATCACCGATCTGAGTCTTGGTAAGCTACATGTTGTTGCGAATAGCCATTACTCAAAAGATGAAATCGGAGATTTGCAGATGAAGATTGATGAAGTAAGTCATAAACTTATTCAGATTGTGGATAATATACGGGATGGTGCCGAAAGGGTATCCCAGTCGAGCAGCCGTATGCGCGATATATCGTCGGAGGTGGCAACAGGTGCAACACGTCAGGCATCATCATCCGAAGAAGTTTCATCAACCATGGAAGAAATTGCAGGGAATATTGACCAGAATGCCGAAAATGCGCATAAAACGAAAACAATCTCCGATTCTGCTTCGGAAGGTATCAAACACCTGACTAAGGAAATTGAATCGAGCCTTTCATACACAAAACAAATTACGGATAAAATCACTATAATAAACGATATCGCTTTTCAAACCAATCTGTTAGCTTTAAATGCTGCTGTTGAAGCTGCCAGAGCTGGCGAGCCACGGTCGTGGCTTTTCGGTGGTGGCATCCGAGGTGAGGAAACTTGCTGAAAAAAGTAAGAATGCCGCCGACCAGATTATTGGATTGTCGAATACCTGCCTCCAGATTTCAGAGAAAGCTTACACCATGATGAATACTATTTCTCCGGAGATAGAACACACAACTGTTTTGGTAAGAGAAATTGCAGCCTCGGGGATGGAACAAAAAAATGGCGTTGACCAGGTAAATTCTGCAATTAATGACCTGTCGGCTATCATCCAGCAGAATAGTCAGCTTTCGGAGAATATGTCCTCATCGGCTGTTGATCTTGAACGCGAAGCCAATAACCTGAAATCGGATATCGAATTCTTCCAGGTTGTTAAATAAGGAACAGTTAAATGAAGATTTAATTGATTTCTCCTCTATTAAGTTCATATTTTACCGAGTCAATTACCATAAGTGTTTTTTTTAAAGCTATATCCAAGCCTGCTTGAGTCCAGTGCGCATCGGTTGGATAGTAAAGTAATTCATCCGATTTTTGATAATGGTCCAAAAGTTTAACAACAGGGATTTTCCTGCTTTCCAGTTCTTTATATAATCGGGGCAAAAAATTATTATAAAGGTCGTTATTTAGTAATTTATGGTAAATTGTGTATTTTGATGGAACCGCCAAAAATATCATCGTCAGGTTATACGATTCTTTTAGTTTTTGAGATAAATCGACAATATTATTGCAAATAGATATAATTTCATCATCTGTAATTGGTAATAAAATCCTGTTGGTTTGTTATTTTGCTCTGCACCATAAAATAGCCACGGCTTGCCGTTGTAGAATGTATAACGGGGTGTTAAATGACTCAGATATCCAAAAGATTTGAATTTTATTGTGGCAATTAAAGAATGTATGGGTCTGGTCATATAACTTTGAAATAGTAAATTATTGTAAAGCTCTTCCGAGTTTTTTTTGAAAATAAATTTCCGGATGTTTTTTAGTCCTAATTTTAGTTTCGTTTTTTCTGATTCACCATTTACAATAGAGTGCGGGTTAGTGAACCTGAGGGGTATATAGCGTTCAACTGACTCATAAATAAATAGTTTGGAAGTTTCGTTTTTTATACCTTTTAATACCTAAAGAGCGTAGAGGTAAATCATATCTTTCATAATATACTTTCGCATTAAGCTCTTTGCCAAGTCTTTCCGGAAATGTAACCATCCTTGAGAAGTCAAAAAAGCTGTCGCCAAAAGTTAGTATTTCCGATTCCTCCAGAGATGGAAATCGTTCGGTAAATCTATATTTTACATTACATGGGGGCAAGTTATATTCCCTAAAATCATGAATCATATTAAAATAGTAGAACTCACCATATTTTTTATTTTCCCAGTATCCATCTATTTGCTTTTCAGTCATCCATAAATTAAACAACGGTTTTATCCTAACAGAAAGCAAAAGGATAAAGCATATTATGCCAGACGTATAAATTAAATTTTCAATATTTTCTCATTCATAATTTATTAGAATTGAAAGTAAAGAAAATCGACCTGCTCCCATTTACCTAAATGAATAGTAAAATGATAATACCTGCAAGAAGACTCCATTTAATTTTTTTTATCTGAAATTTGAATGGTTGAAATAAGTACACCCTTTTCCCAGAGAATTTCTATTGACACGAGTAAGCCAATCAGTAATAATGATAGTACAAAAATCTGCCTTATATTCAAAAAGATTTATTTGACCTGAATAATCACTCAAGGTTATCAATTTACCAATGATCATAAAAGCTTCATTAACCGTATTTGCTCTAAAGAATATCCAGGCAAATGCAACTAGGAAAAATGTGACGAGTACATTTAGTATTCTGTTTTCGAACTGGTAAAATACGATCTGTAAAAGTTTTTAATTTAACACCCAAAATTTGATAAATTCCATGAAGAGTGCCCCAGATAATAAATGTCCAGTTAGCGCCATGCCATAGACCACTTACCAGAAATGTTACCAGAATATTGAAATTCCATCGGAAAACCCCTACACGATTTCCGCCTAATGGAACATAAACATAATCCCGAAACCAGGTTGATAACGAGATATGCCAGCGCTGCCAGAATTCCCTGATGGACGAAGCAAAATATGGTCTTCTGAAGTTGGTCATTAACCGGAATCCCATGATTTGAGCAGTTCCAAGTGCAATATCAGAGTAACCTGAAAAACTCGCAGTATATCTGAAAGCAAAAAGAAAAAATGTAGC
>JAAUTT010000261.1 GCA_012031335.1 Bacteroidales bacterium
TAAAAAGAAAAATCGTTTAATGTTTTTCGGGTAACTTGAAACAGGGTTTCAATTACACATTTGCTAATCTTTCCGAGTTAAAATCGGTTTTATTACTCCTTGCACTGGTGAGTCTTGCAGGTATGCCTTATATTGTGCTGATGCCTGTTTTCGCCAAAGATATTTTAAACCGGGGGCCCGCGACCTATGGCTTTTTAATGGGATCAACAGGAGTTGGAGCGGTGATCGGGGCCTTGTACCTGGCCTCGCGCAACAGCACCAAAGGTTTGGAAAAACTGATCCCCGCATGTGCAGCTTTTTTTGGGGCAGGACTGGTCGTTTTTTCGCTTTCGCGCTGTTATATAATATCCATGATCGTTCTGGTGGCGACCGGATTAGGGATGATGCTCCAGTTAGCATCGAGCAATATGCTCATACAGAGTATTGTCGACGAGAATAAGCGTGGAAGGGTAATGGGATTTTATGCCATGGCATTTATGGGAACAGCACCGTTCGGGAGTATAATATCGGGTGCATCTGCAAAATGGATCGGTGCACCCAATACAATATTGGCAGGTGGGTTAGTCTGTATTATCGGAGCTTTGGTATATTGGGCCAGGTTGCCCGAAATTACAAAAAACATAAAATAAAGTCTCGCTGAAAAGTAAATGCCGATATGGTCTCCCGAGTGAATGGTAACCGATGGCTATTTTATCTCCAGATCTTTCAATTTGCTGACCATTGTGGCAAATGGCTCATAAACTTCTTCCCTCACCGGCACAAAGGATAACGAATCCAAAGGCAGATTACCGGCATAATGTTTTTCCCTTTGCACTTTAACTGCCCGCCATGCTGCCGAATCCTTTTTCATATCCATGTAAGCATTAATAACATTCTGGCGAAACTCCGGGCTTATATCATTACGGATGCAATACGCCGAAGGTGGAATAGCCTCCGAAACCCAGATGTAGTTGAAATCGTTAGGCGAAGCTTTGGGGTTAAGCTTGTGAATGGCTTCAACAATTGTTGTCTGAACGCAAGCTACATCCACTTTACCGGCATAAAGGGTAAGAACTCCGGCTATTTGGTTGCTGGCAAAAATAACTTTTTTAAAATCCTTATCCGGATTGATTCCCTGGCTCAAAAAATAATTATGAGGAATTATATGTCCCGAAGTTGATGCCGGGTCGACAAAAGCCAGGGTTAGAGTTGAAATTCTTTTTTTGATATCTTCCAGGTTAGTAAGACCTGAACTCTTTCGGGTAAGAATACACGATTTGTATAAACCTGATGAGGTGCCGTCGGGATTGCCAAGAAAAATAATGGCACTTACATTGGCCTTTTTACGGGCGATAAGGTATGGGAACGGCGACATTGTCCCAAAATGGATCTTTTTTGCTCTGAGCGCTTCAATTATCGGTGCATATCCGTTCACACGATAGTATTTAACAGGCACACCGAGTTTTCGCTCCAGGTACAACCTAATGGGTTCCCTCTGCCTGAAAACCTCCTGGATATCTTCTTCGGAAGTGGATACACCAATTTTAAACACGCGGGGATAACCGTTGCTGTCCAGATCGCCAGTGTGATTTTGCAACCGGCAAATAATATCATTACAATTATTACTGCAAGGAAAGGAAATTTGATTGAGGTCTTCATCACTACTTTTTTAATTCAAACTTATTGCCCAATTGTTAGGAAATAGTAATGGCATTATTACAAATTTATGATTTATAAAAAGTTCATATTAACTTCAATTCGTAATCATATTGGGTTATTAGCTTTGAATTTTAAAATCAAAATGCCAGCTCAAAAAGAAATTGAAAAAATTGCCGGTTTGATAAACAAAGCAATAAGGGGTAAAAAGTCGCCTTTACTGGTGGCTATTTGCGGAGGAACATCAACAGGGAAAAGCACTATGGTGTCGCTGCCTTTAGCCGAAAAGCTAGGGAAGGAAAAATGCACCCTCATTGAACTCGATAATTTTCAGAAAGGAAGGGATTCAAAGCAGATGTACAGCGCCCCCTTTTGGTACGATAACCCAGATTATTTTGAAGTAAACGAATGCGCCAAAGCGATAGGCAAGCTCAGCGAAAATGGGAAAACTGAGTTTCCGGTATACGACTACAAGGCAGGGAGACAAACCGGGAGCAAACTTATGGAAGCCCGCAAAGTAATTATTTACGAAGGCCTTTTTGCAGGACACGGGATGCTGGGAGAAATGGCCGATATGGTAATTTATGTCGAAAGTTTTACCTATGCCCGCCTGTTGCGCCGCATGTACCGTAATATGAATGAACGCTATAAAGCAGATCCGTTGGCTGCTTTCAAGAACTTTTTCACGACCCTGCATGCACATAACCACCTGATATCGCCGCAAAAGCTGAATGCAAGCTATATTGTGCACACCAGTTATAATTTCGACCAAACTATCCAAAGGTTCCACCTTCAAAAAAGTGAAACAGGATATCCTGAGTTCGAATTTAACTACCGCCTGAACAGCAATACATCAATAGGTATTTACGAAAGGAGCGGCACACCTCATTTTGCCATATCGCACCAAAACAATGTCTATCTCGATTTTGGCATAAACGATGAGCTGGCCGAAAAAACCAGGTTTATCGATTTTGGAAGTTGCTGATGGGTTAAAAAATACTTTTAAGACCTTAAGGGCCGGGGAATAATAGCTTTGAACAGCTCACCCGTTTCGTCGTTTATCAATTCTATATCGGATTGTTCAGCAAGCGCCCTTTTTATTCCCGAACCTAATCCACTAAATGGCAGTGTTTGAATACTGAAAGCGACTATTTGATTGTTACGGATAACAGGATTTCCAAACTTTATATCTTCCACTGTCAAGCTGTTGGGCAACTTACCCGGACTGATAATTTCAATTCTGTTATCGAAAATAAACAGCCTGATAGGGGCATTTTTAAAATAATCGCGATGGACCAATGCATTTTGAACCAATTCTTCCAAGGCAATGGCTGAGACTTCGAGTTTGCCCTGAGAATTAAAACTTTTACCTGATTGAATGAAATTGAGATTTGATTTCAAAAAGTCCATTCCCTTTTCAAAAAGCTCTGGTATAGTTCCTTCCAGATCTCTTGGTTTGTTCCGGTATTGCCCTCCTTCTATTAAATTGCCATAATAATTCACAGCTTTTATTGTAAATGCAGGCTTAATCGATTGGGGGTTTTTCCCAAAAAAAAGCAAACCGGCAAGCGTTAATTGGTCATTTCTCAACACCCTCTTTACACGCAGCGCCTGTTCAAAAGTCAATCCTTTTCTTCTATGGGTCTTCCAAATTCCTTTTTAAAATAATCGGAAAATTTCGAAGCATCAATATCGTTAATGGAAGTTCCATAAACTTCCATTTCGTCGGCCAATAAATTACCGCTATGCTGGAATAACCTCATAATTTCAGCATGGTCGGTTAGTAATCTTTTATTTGAACCCTGTTTACATAAATTTCTCCCTGGGCAGTTTTGTAAGGCTTGTTTATTCCTTCTTTCACATGGACAATTAAAATGTTTTTTGAGCCCTGGCTTTCAATAATTTTTACGACTTCAGTCAAAATATAAACAGGAGGTTTAAGATTATCCGCCACTTCAGCTAATTTCCGATCAGCGTATTCAATTTGCTCTTTTGTAAGGCCGGTTACTTCTCCCACCTTATCTTTCACACCTAATAATATTATTCCGCCCAAAGAATTAGACATTGCAACAATTTCTCTGCTCATACTTTCCGGGTTGGGCAATATTTCTTTAAACTGAACCTTGCTTGTTTCTCCGGCATGAATAATCTCTAATAGCTCTAATGCTTTCATTTTGCTTGCAGTTCAAAATTTCAATGGTGTTCAATGGGAAACTTCATTCGATATCTTCGGCAATCTTATTGAATTCCAAAAATACAAATATTTTAGAACCGCTCAGTATAATGCTTTTATCATTCAAGCCATTACAAACTTGTCTTAAGCTGTTGTTCCTCCTCAAAACGCTCCATGGCAAGTTCTATCAGCTCGGTTATAAGCTGCTTGTAATCTTTCCCTGAAGCTTCCCACAACATCGGGTACATGCTTACCGATGTAAACCCGGGAATGGTATTTATTTCGTTCACCAACAGTTCCCCATTGGACTTTAGAAAGAAGTCGACCCGTGCCATTCCTTCGCAACATAGTACTTTAAACGTTTCTATGGCCATATCCCGGACTTCGCGCTGTTTTTCGGGAGTAAGCATTGCAGGGATTTCCAATAATGCCCCATGCTCGTCGATATATTTGGCATCATAGGAATAGAATGCAGCACGTTCCTTGTTGCAGATTATCTCTCCGGGAACAGATGAAATTGGGTTTTCGTTTCCAAGGACTGCTACTTCAATTTCGCGGCCATCGATAAACTCCTCAATAATGATTTTTCTGTCGAATTGAAAAGCATTGTGAATGGCTTGGGTAAAATCTCCTTCATCCCTCACTTTACTTATACCTACTGATGAACCAAGGTTGGCAGGTTTCACAAAAAGGAACTCCGAGGACATCAACAACTTCGTCGAAAGTTATTTTATCCTTCTGGTACGAATTATATGAAAGAAAATTGGCTGTAGGAATGCCTGCTTCATGAAATAATTTTTTCATTATCACCTTGTCCATACCAAGTGCAGAACCAAGAATGCCTGCACCAACATAAGGCAAACCTGCAAGTTTCAAGAATCCCTGTACCGACCCATCTTCGCCATAAGGGCCATGAAGGACTGGAAAAACAACATCGATCTTTTCAAAATTTTCGTGTTCAAGCGGTTTAATAGGGTTGCTTTTCTGCCCAGGGATAAGTGAAAGTTCTTTGCATTGGCTTTTATCTTGCGTTAATTGCAATTTACCCTCAGCTTTCAAAAGAAAAATGTGTTCATTTAACTTCCAGTTTCCCTCCTTGTCGATACTTATCAAAACAGGCTCGAACTTCTCCTTGTCAATAGCATTGTAAACATTTAAAGCCGATTGAAGCGATACCTCATGTTCGGCCGACTTACCACCATATAATATTGCGACCCTTTTTTGTTGCTTCATAATACAATTAATTTACAACCGCTATAGCCATTCCATCGTGACCTTTTATACCAACTTGCTGCATGATTATAGCTGTAACACGCGAATCAGTGCTTAACATTTTATTGAACCGTTGAACCCCTTTTACCTTTTCGTCGGCAGTGTTTTCATTCAGAACTTCTCCTTCCCGTATTACATTGTCGCAAATAATTATGCTCCCCATGCGCGAAAGCTTAACTGCAAAGTCAAAATATTCGGTGTAAGGAGGTTTATCGGCATCGATAAAAATGAGGTCGAACGGATCCTCTTTCCTGGCGATCATATCTTCCAAAATATCAATGGCTTTGCCTGTTCTGATTTCAACCTTGTCCGAAAGTCCGGCGATTTTTATGTTTTCTATGGCAACCATTGCATGGTGTGGATCTATCTCTAAACTAACAAGCCTGCCACCTTCCGGCAATGTTCTGGCCAGCCAAATGGAGCTATAGCCACCCAAAGTGCCAACTTCGAGAATCCGTCGGGCATTGCAGATACGGGCAAACACCTGGAGCAATTTTCCTTGTCCCGCCGATATACTTATTTGAGGTATTTCATTCCTGTCCAGAGATTCGATTGTTCTGGTCAAAGCTTTGTCTTCCGAAGCCAGCAGTGCATTTATGTACTGGTCGATTCTGACAAAAAGTTGTTTTCCATATTCTTATCTTTAACTATAAACCATTTCTCCCCTATGATTTACATAGGTTATGTAATTGGTCGAATACTTCATGTAACCGTCTACCAAAACGTTTGTCACCACACCGTAATCGTGGTTGATGTCGAAGCTTACCAAATCGGCTGTTTGTCCTTTTTCGATGCTTCCAAGATTTTTCATTCCAAGGTATTCGGCGGGATTGAGGGTCATAAGATTGGTGGCATGGCTTGGATTAATGCCTGCGTTGAACATTTTGACCAAGCTGCCAAGCATGGTTGGAAAGTGATAGTCGCTGCAGAAAATATCTACCAGATTCTCGTCCATGGCATCGATACATGAGAGGTTGCCGCAATGTGAGCCTCCTCTGAAATAATTGGGAGCTCCCATACAAACAAACATGCCAAGCTCTTTTGCTTTGCGGGCAGCTTCAATGGTAGTAGGCATTTCCGACAGGGTTGCTCCATAAAATTGTGCTTCAGTAACATGCTCAGGGGTAGTATCGTCGTGACTGCCAATGGGTGCAAATTCTTCAAATGCTTTTTGAATTTCGCCACGATAATTGATGGCTTTTTTATCTTCGATAAAATCAAGAATCAGTTTCAAAGCCTCTTCCTTGCTTATTCCCAGGTTTTTCGACCGCATTTCTACTACCCTTTCGAGCGGGAATTGTCGTTGACCCGGAATGTTTTCGTTGAAAACAATTAACCTGAGGTTACGCAGGGCTTTCATTTCGTGGAGGTAATCGAGAATATCGTGTGTATTGGGGTCGAGCCGGGCGTGGATATAATGACGGATGAGTAAGTTGTCGGTTGTA
>JAAUTT010000262.1 GCA_012031335.1 Bacteroidales bacterium
TCGACATATCCCTGGCAGTGTTTACCATTTTCGTCTACCAGATCGTCGGCATCTACCACGGTTCCTTCTCTTGATTTCATTTTTCCGCTGGGTAGTTCTACCATTCCATACGACATGTGTTTCAGGTTTTTAGCCCATTTGTAGCCTAACTTATCCATAATGAGTGATAATACCTGAAAATGGTAGTTCTGCTCATTTCCAACTACATATATAAGCTCCTGCATGTTGTATTCGTCGAAACGTTGAACGGCAGTGCCAAGGTCCTGAGTCATATAAACAGAGGTTCCGTCCGAACGCAATAATAGTTTTTCGTCTAATCCTTCGTTAGTTAGGTTAATCCAGACTGAATTATCAGGACGTTGGTAAAGAATACCTTTATCAAGGCCTTCACGAACTATTGTTTTCCCTAAAAGGTATGTCTGCGATTCGTAATAAATGCGATCGAAGTCAACACCCAGCTTTTTGTATGTTTCATCAAACCCTTCATATACCCAACCGTTCATTAAATTCCAGAGTGAAGTAACGGCAGGATCATTTGCCTCCCATTTCTGAAGCATTTCCTGTGCTTCGAGGATTAGAGGGGCTTTTTCTCAGCCTCTTCTTCGGGTATTCCCGAAGCTTTCAAATTATTGATTTGCTTTTATATTCGATATCGAATTTTACATAAAAGTCGCCAACTAAATGGTCGCCTTTTACTGCCAGCTGTTTTTGGTGTTATTTCGTTTCCCCATTTTTGCCATGCTAACATGGATTTACAAATATGTATCCCGCGGTCGTTTACCAGGTTTACTTTTATAACTTCATGCCCGTTTGCCTTTAAAATCCGTGAAAGAGAAAACCCCAGAAGATTATTTCGTACGTGACCTAAATGCAATGGTTTGTTGGTATTTGGCGAAGAATATTCGATCATTATTTTTCTGCCGGAGGAATGGGTGGATTTAAATCCAAAAGATTCATTGCCCTGATTCTCTTGTATGAATGACAACCAGGACTCCTGTTTCAGGGTAATGTTTAAAAATCCTTTAATGACATTGAATTTTTCAACTACTGAGCAATTTTCAACGAGATAATTGCCTATTTCATTTCCTGTTAATTCCGGGTTTTTTTGGAAATTTTCAGAAAAGGGAAAACCACGATTGTATAATCTCCCTCAAATTCCTTTCTTGTATCCTGAATTTGTAAATGGTCATCAGTTATTTCGACCTGGTATAAATTTTTTTACAGCCTTTTATAGTTTCAGCAGCAATTATTTTTTCGAATGCAATCATGTTTCTTTAAATCAATTTTAAAAGGATGTAAATATAATAAAGGAGCAGATAATTAAAGGCATCCGGTAAGCTATAACAAAAAAAAAGTGCCACCGCATGATGACACTCCTAACACAGAACTAACTAACTACAAACTAACTACTACTAAATACTAACTAGAACTAATTAAAACTACTACTATGAGACTACTTTATATTATATCCTTTATTTTAAATTTACCCTACAAAAATGTGAATGATTTTTCACACCAACAATCATGCCGAATTTTTTATTGAAGTTTTTTTTTAATATTTGGGTTAAATGTTTTTTTACCATAATACGGTTTTGTTTAATAATTGTTACAGTTGGTTCATACCACTTTAAGAAAAATATTTAATGATTTCAGTTTGTATACCAGTATATAATGTTAATATTCAAAATCTTATATCGTGTTTTGTGCTGCAGGTACAAAAACTTGAAATCCCATGTGAGTTAATAATTGCTGATGATTGTTCACATTCTTGGATTAATAATTTGAACAGAAAGCATGCTGAACAATTCGGTGTGAGATATTTTTCTCTACCTGAAAATATTGGCCGATCAGCCATTCGTAATTTTTTAACTCATAAGGCTCAATATTCTAATCTTTTGTTTGTGGACTGCGATTCAGGAATAATAAATGAGAATTATCTTAAAATGTATATTCCTTATTGTGGTAAAAATTTGGTGGTATATGGGGGAAGAGTGTATCAAAGCCAAAAACCCGATAAGCAGTTCCGTTTACATTGGAACTATGGAAGATTAAGAGAATCACGTCCCCTCAAAGAAAGGGAATTGTATCCAACACGATTTTTCCAGACAAATAATTTTCTTATTGAGAGAAATATTTTATTAAAATTTCCTTTTGATGAAAATATAAAGCATTATGGACATGAAGACACCTTACTTGCTGTTAAACTTTTTCAAAATGATATAAAAGTCGTTCATATCGAGAATCCTGTTTTGCACGAGGGATTAGAAAGGGATTCTGATTTTATTTCGAAAGCCGAATCAGCAATCCGGAATCTGATTATTATTGATCAGTTAATTCCTGAAGTTGATGTATTAACCCAACACATCAACTTGTATAAAGCTTTTTTGACAATAAGGAAACTAAAATTAGTCGCCCTTATGAATTTTGGCTGGAAATTAACGAGACAGATACTTTTATTTTTAATCAGGGAGTATTATTTATTGAAAGTGCTTGATATATATAAGCTTGGGTTGCTTTGTAATGAATATAAAAAAAGCACCGTTCGTGCGAACGATGCTTTTCAGAAATGAATTATCGTGTCTGCTACATATGTTCGCACCAGTTGGTTTGACGCATATCGCCCGATTTGGCAAACTGAACGTGCATACCAAAAACAAGCCGCAAGTGACTGTGGAGTATGAACTTTTTTCTTCGAGTTTTAATATAATCCCCATAGTAAATTGTTTTGTACTCGGGATGTACGCAATTTTCAATAATTGTTTGAGCACGTTGAATTGGCGATTTTCCGCGTAGGTCAGCAATACCTTGTTCGGTAATTACAACTTTTACGGAATGCTCACTATGATCAACATGGCTAACCATAGGAACAATGGCGCTAATTTTTCCACCCTTGGCAACTGAAGGGCAAGTAAAAATGGAGAAGAAACTGTTCCGGGTAAAATCGCCCGAACCTCCCAAACCATTCATCATATGTTTACCTAAAACATGAGTACTGTTTACGTTTCCGAAGATATCCACTTCAAGAGCCGTATTGATTGTGATTAATCCTAACCGGCGAACAACTTCGGGATTATTGGATAATTCCTGTGGTCGCAGAATAAACTTATCCCTGAAAAAATCGAAATTATCATAAACTTCTTCAAGAACAGACGGACTTATTGTTAAAGAACAGCCACTTGCAAAAGTAACATTTCCTTCCTTCATTAACTGAATTACAGAATCCTGTATTACTTCAGTATACATTTTAAAAGGTGGAATATCGGGGTTTGCTCCTAATGACCCCAGAACAGCATTAGCAATGTTACCAACACCAGACTGAATGGGTAAAAATTCTTTAGGGATAGTACCAGTTTTAATTTGAGCTGCCAGAAAATTTGCTACATTTTCACCAATTTTAGCCGTAACAGCATCTACTGCGGCAAAACCTCCAACTTCGTCGGGTCGGTTTGTTTCTACAACACCAATAATTTTTGAGGGATCTACTTTGATAAATTCTGTACCACAGCGATCATCAACATTGAAGATGGGAATTGCCTGACGATGAGGGGGATCCATAGGCTCGTAAAGGTCATGAACACCTCGCAATGTTTTTGGATGTTTGTGGTTGAGTTCGATAATAATTCTATCGGCTAACCGGGCTACCGTAGGTGATATTCCAACACCTGTTGTTGGTACAATTTCACCTTGTTCAGTTACGTCGCATGCTTCGATAACGGCAATGTCTATCTTACCTAAAAACCATATCTTAATTCCTGGGCAATCTGAGACAGGTGCATGTCAAAATAATTAGTATCACCTGCATTTAAGAGTGCTTTTAAATCGCTGTTCGATTGATAGGGAGTACGAAATGAAATGGCATTTGCTCTTGCCAGAGCCCCATCCAAAGAGTCGCCTGTTGATGCTCCTGTAAACATTCCAATTTTAAAGGGATTACCTTTTGCCTGTTCGGCCTTTGCTCTTTCTGCGATTGCTGTTGGTACTGATTTTGGCGATCCTGCCGGTGTAAATCCGCTAAACCCCAAATTATCTCCATTTTTAACAAAAGAAGCCGCTTCTTCGGCTGTCATAAATTTTAGCGCCATTTTAATATATTTAATGATATTGACCTAATTGAATTATAAAAAACTGTTTCGGTTTTTAAAAGCGCAAAATTAATCTTTTCTTATCAAAAGATAGCTGACGGAAACTCTTTTGTTATAAAAAAAACAATAAACTTTAATCCCTTTTAGAATCAGCCTAATTGGAGTTTTTTATAAATAGATGCTTGAAAATAGCAGATTGGGGTTTTTATTGGTAATAAATTTTTAATTTTTGTTCAAACAGCTTCTGATTTAACATATTAATACTTTGGATAGTATTTCGGACTTGAATTTCCTTATTATATTTTTCCTGAGGATTCAACTCATTAACATTCCGGTAAACAATTTTCTCAATCCTGTATCCTTTTCATCAAGATTCATCGCTACTGCTACCTGAATATCGTCAAAAACTATAATGCTTGGAAGTCGGTTAAAAGAATATTGAAGTATTGCTTTTTGAACCATAGTTTGGATATAGCTAATTTGGGCTTTCCCCAAATAATTAGCACCCAATAGTACTTTTATAAGATCAATTTTCGCAGTCGATTTTAGGTCTCCTTTTATTTTCATCCGATCATAATCCCGTTGCGAAGTTTTAAGAAATAGTGTTATCCATTCTTCAGGGATATGTTGAATATCAATAAGCTGGCCTTCCTTCTTTTTTTTTTGAACTCTTTTTTGCATTTTTTTGTTCATAAGGGATGTAATATTTCCATTTTTTTGTTCTCAAATAGGTTGAAGTTACCGGGTCGGGTTTCCAGTTTGTTTTAGGCCGAACCATGAGGGGGGCCGCAGGGTCGAGGTATTTTGTCTCGAGTGAGTAAAGCATGCAGTTCAGAAAATGAATCCATCCTCCTCCGAGTGAATAATGAAGCGATCCCCATAATGACAAAGGCCGGCTAACCTGATTTCCATCTTCTATTACATTTTTTATATTGATTTTATTTTCACTCAACTGATTAACGAACTCACTTGCAAGCATTACAGGGTAATATACAAATTCTTTCGATGCGCTGTCGGCCGAGCTGTTTGTGTGATAAAGGTCTTTAACATCCAGATTAAAAGAAGAATCATTGCTTAATGTAAGATGTATCTGATAGTCAATTCCCCATTGCATATCCTTAATAAACGGATTACCTGATATTTGAGACTTTAAGTTGAATTGTATCAAAACCAAAATTGCAACAATTAAAATCTTTCTCATACATTTCTTGTTTTAGAGTTTTAAGTTGGTACGATATTTCGAGCGTATTCAACAAATTTAACTTTTGTTTGTATTGGTAAATACTAAGTTGATAACTTCTCGTAATTTTTAGGATTGTCGATAAATATTTTTAAGCATATTATGATGAAGGCTATAATAATAAATGAATATGGAGGCTTTGAGAACTTAAAAATTAGCTGAAGTACCAAAACCCGAACCAGCTGAAGGCGAAGTTCTAATCAGAATCAAAGCAGCAGGGGTGAATCCCGTAGATACAAAATCCGTAAAGGCTTATTAAAAGAACGGATACCAAATGAATTTCCAATTATACCAGGTTGGGATGTTGCAGGAGTTGTTGAAAGGAATGGATTTGGAGCCAGTCGGTTCGAGCCGGGAGAAGAAGTTTATGCATACACCCGCCGACAGATAATAAAAAATGGTACTTATGCCGAATATATAACATTACCCGAAAGTTTTGTTGCTTACAAGCCGGAGTCTTTAAGCTTTGAAGAAGCTGCTGCAGTTCCTTTAGCCGCATTAACCGCCTATCAATGTCTGATAATCAAGGGTAAACTAATTCACGACGAACGTGTGTTAATTTTAGGTGCTACTGGTGGAGTTGGTTCTTTTGCATTGCAAATTGCCAAAGCAGCTGGGGCATCAGTTGTAGCTGTTGCGAGCAAACCAAACATTGCTTATGCGGTTTCACTGGGAGCTGACGATTTTATAGATTATACATCAAAGAACATTCTATCTGAAATAACACATCGTTTTCCCGATAAATTTGATGTTGTACTGGATTGTGTTGGAAAGGATACATTAATTGATGCATACCAGTATGTTAAACCTGGTGGTCGCCTCATATCAATTCTCGGGCAAGTGGATAAGGAATTATCCGAAAAATATAAAGTTTTATTTCATTATGTATTTGTAGAACCAATAGTTAAGCATTTAAATCATATTTCTCAATGGATAGGTGAGGGGCGCATAAAAGTCCATGTAAGTCAGAAATTTCCTCTCGAAGAAGCTGCAAAAGCCCATGAAATGATTGAAACTGGTCATACCCGAGGGAAACTGGTTTTATCAGTTTAATACTATTTGGTTTATATGTTGATTATTTTCTCTCATTTCAAATAAGTATTATAGTTTTGCTGTTTTTTCTTCAACACAAAATCTGAAATGACCAAGATTCTCGATAATACAAACAGCTTTTATCGGAGATGTAAT
>JAAUTT010000263.1 GCA_012031335.1 Bacteroidales bacterium
ACTATTATAGGGTTACTTTTAGCTTTAGCTATTCAGTATCAACTGTTATTTCTCAAAACAACACGATGTATGTAATGGAAAAGTGGAGCAATAGTAGGTAAATACAATGTCAATAATCAGGTTGACAGTGTAATTTTTTTTTAAACCCACCTTAGGAGGTACCACCACCGTAACCGATTATGACGGCAATGTATACAACACAGTAACCATCGGCACACAGGTATGATGGCAGAAAACCTGAAAACCACCAAATACAAAAATGGTACCTCCATACCTTTGGTTACCGATAATTCAACATGGGCAGGCTTAAGCACACCGGCTTACTGCTGGTACAACAACGACAGGTCAACCTACGGCCATATTTATGGCGCATTGTACAACAGGTATACTGTTGAAACAGGAAACCTTTGCCCCACAGGTTGGCACGTGCCTTCAGATGCAGAATGGACAACCTTAACATATTATTTAGGTGGAGAAAGTTGGGCAGGAGGTAAATTAAAATCTACCGGCACGATTGAAGGTGGCAATGGTTTATGGAGGAGCCCAAATTTAGGTGCAACCAACGAAACCGGTTTCACAGCCCTTCCGGGTGGCGGCCGTGACATCGGTGGTAGTTTCAGCCTTGTTGGCAGCGACGGTCTCTGGTGGGGTGCTGCGCAGGGCAGTACCCGTCGCGAATGGAGCCGGAGCCTGGATTACAATTTCAGCAATGTTTACAGGTACTACGGCATCGATAGGAATTATGGGTTATCTGTTCGTTGCTTGAGGGATTAGGATTTATTTGATTCATTTGACTATTTGGTTTATTTGATAATGAACCGCCTATGGCGGTCGAAAAATATTTTTTGGCACAATTCAATGAGCTTCCGGTTTACAAAGCAACGTATGATTTACTTTTGGCTATTTTCCAGTTTACAAAGGAGTTTAGCAAGGAGTATAAATATACCGTAGGCGAGAGTTTGAAGAAAGAGACTATAGAGCTGCTAACACTCATTTACCGAGCCAATTCAAGATACCAGAAAGAAGATGTGCTTCAATTGGCACGAGAGCAAATAGAACTAATTCGTTTGCTAATACGTGTAATGAAAGACATGAAGCATATAAGCCTTGAGAAATTTGTAAGAATAAATGAAGCAGTCGAAAATGTATCAAAACAATTAGCAGGATGGCAAAAGAGCCAAAAATAATAGTTTTCCGCCAGAGTTCGGCAAGCCATGGTTTGCCGGAGCGAGCAATTTTAAATCCGGTAACCCGCTGGCATTGTAAATTCCTGCCATAACCAAAACAGGTTGATGTTAGCTATAAGAGATTGCTTAGCCTGAAAATGGCAGAGCAACAAATTGAGTGGTTACTTTTACAGCCCTTCCGGGTGGCAACCGTAACAACAATGGTAATTTCAACAATGTTGGCAACAACGGTAACTGGTGGAGTGCTACGCAGAACAATACCAATAACGCCTGGAACCGGAACCTGAATTACAATAACAGCAATGTAAACAGGAACAACAACAATAAGCAAAATGGGTTTTCTGTTCGTTGCTTGAGGGATTTGAAGGAAAACACAGAAACGGGGATTATTTCTCCGTGGCATTTATAAAAAACAAAGGATGAAGCAACTCAATTTGTTTTCAGACATAGAAAGGGATAAAATCACGCTCGATTTGTTTCAGGCATATTTTGATGCGCGAAAAAACAAACGGAATACCATTAATGGACTTGCATTTGAAAAGCATCTCGAAGCAAATTTATTTGCTTTTAACCAACGAGATTATTGAACGCAAATATATACCCAAACCAAGCATTTGTTTTATTGTTGATAAACCGGTAAAACGAGAGATATTTGCAGCAGATTTTCGTGATAGGGTAATACATCATTTCATTTACAATTACATTTCACCCATTTTTGAGAAAACATTTATCAACGACAGTTATAGCTGTAGAAAAGGCAAAGGAACGCATTACGGCATAAAACGGGTTGACCATTTTATACGCTCATGTTCGCAAAATTATTCCAAAGACTGCTACATACTAAAGCTCGACATCAAAGGCTATTTTATGGCAATGAACAAATCGTTGCTTTTTGATAAAGTCAAGAATGAATTAACCCGTAATAAAAACAAAGTCGCTTTTGATTTGGAACTTGTGCTTTATCTTATTGAAAAAACAATTTTCAATGACCCCAAAGAAAACTGCATCATAAAAGGTAAAAAAGAAGATTGGGCAGGTTTGCCCCAAACAAAGAGTTTGTTTCATGCACAGCCCAATTGTGGTTTACCAATAGGCAACTTAACCTCTCAATTGTTCGGCAATATTTACATGAACGAGTTCGACCATTGGGTAAAAAAAAGAAATGGGCCTAAGACACTACGGCAGATATGTTGATGATTTTGTATTGATACACGAAAGCAAAAAATATTTGCAATCACTCATTCCAATAGTTTCAGACTTTTTGCTTTCAACTCTAAAACTTACATTGCACCCCGATAAGATTTATTTACAGCATTACAGCAAAGGAGTAAAATACCTTGGTGCAGTAATCAAACCGCATAAAATATACATAGTCAACCGCACCAAAGGAAATTTTTACAATGCCATAGAAAAGCAAAATAAAATAGCAAGTGATCATAAACCTACTAAAGAGGAACAACAAGCTTTCCAAAGCAGCATGAACTCCTATTTGGGAATCCTGAAACATTACAAAACCTATAAATTACGAAAAGATATGATATTTAAAAATCTGAGCGGCTGGTGGTGGAATTATGTATATCTATCGGGCGGAATATGTAAATTTGAAATGAAAACAAAAACAATATGACAATAACCAACGAAACGCCAACATCGTGTATAGTGCATTTGGCGGGTAGTGCAGCCTTAAAAGGCACAGCATCTAATAAACTTTGTAACGGTTTGATAGGTTCGTGCTTCGAATCGCCAAACGACACCATACACGTACCCGTTGTGCAAAAGTAAAGATCATTCTGCTCGACAATAAAGAGTTTTATCAAGAAAATATTGACTTTAACAACAAGCTGATTTTTTAACCATCGACTGACTGATTTAGCCAGGTTGACTGTGCTTTTGGATAATAAATCGCAATGCAAACCCCTACTCTTTTGGGTAGTTATGATTTTTAACATGAAAATTTCCCAAACGTCCGGTTCTTCTGGAAAGTTATGTTCTTTCACGTGTGATCGTTCTTTGGGACAATAAGGAACTAACTGATTATATAAATATTACCTTTGCACAACAAGGTGTCAAACAAAATGCTCTTTTAGGTGAGTTGCGTGCTTAACCGCTCGCCTCGGGCTCATCGCCGCCACTGGCTGATTTGGTTAAATTTCGACTGATTTAGCCGGCGGCGCCCCTCCCGGTGAACTGAATTGGCCCTATCGGCTGATTGCAAACCGTTCGGGGCCGTAACGCGAAGTGGACGAGCCCACGAAAACCGCACTTTGTTTACACCGACCGTTAACTGCAAGGGAAAGAAACTTAAAGGCAACTGGTTAGCACCGCCCTGGCGGTTTTTCGTTAAGATTAATCCCAGCACGCCGATAAGCTTTCCCGTGGATTGGATTAAAAACTACGCGAGGTCTGTTCATTGCGGGAAACTTTTAGCAGATAAGCAGGTTTGGTATCACATCCCGAAAGGTCAAGAATCCCCTGCAGTTAACACAGGGTATACATCATGCGGGTTTCAGAGCAAATTGCAAGTTCAGGGCTCGCTGGCAAGTTTTGTAACGTGGGATAATGAAGTGCACACGAACTCCCGCACGCTGCATACCCTCATCGTTACCAACAAGCCTAAGAAAGAAACGACAGTGGTATTTTTGCAGTGAGAAAAAAGATAAAATGAACACCCAACGCACAAAACAGCACATTTGCAAGCCCCAACACACAAGCCAAAGCTTCAGCTTGCAAAAGAGCTGTTTTCTTGCCCACGCACTTATGAAGTAAGAGAATGAGTCAATTAAAAAGATATTGTGAACAAATCGGAAGAATTCTTACTGATTACAAAAGCTTCTTAAATCTGGAAGCAAAGGCTAGTCTATTTGATAATCACAAATATTCTGAATATTTATTTAAACAACTTCTAAACTTAGTTTATAATTGGGATTTAAAACATACTGAAGAAAAATATTTGACTAATACCTCGGGAATAGATTTATTTAGTAGTAAAAACGGAGGGTATTCAGTTCAAATAACAGCTCAAAATAAAGGACAAGATAAAAAGGTAACGGACACTATTTCAGATTACAATGACAAATGGAAAGTAAAATATAAGTTCCTGAAAATTCTATTTATACAGGACAATGTCAATGATTTAAGGAAAAAATATAACACATCTGACAAGCTAGTTGAAGTTTTCAGCTTCAAAGAACTACTTGTTACAATTAAAAATTTGGATGATTTAAATAAGGTTAAAAAAATACTTGATTTTCTAAAGCAAGAGCTTGGTAATGAATTAAGCATTGATAGGCCATTAAAAGGCTTTAGGCATTTTGAAGAAAAGATGAAAGGCAAAATCTTTTATTCGATTTCCAACACAGAAGCATTTAAAAATGGTTTATTGTATTATACTAATTATGAAGAGTTCTTAATTGAAAAGTTAGGTGGTATTTTCGAAGATAAGAATAAAAAAGCACTTATTGAAGGTCCACCATGTTCTGGTAAAACAAGTCTTTTGTTTGGTTTAAACGCTACTCTTGACAAAAAGCTAATAAAATGTCATTATGTCAACCTTGAAGAATGGAATCAGGAATATGAAGCCGAAATATTCTATTTTAAAGGAATTGATTCACTTTTAATAATAGATAACGCACATATTGATAGATATGAAATTGCCAAAAATATTTATCAAGTTTGCGATGAAAATAAAATTAACGTCCTATTTATTTCAAGAGATAATAATAGCCAAAAGCTTTTAAATAGTTCGTTAAATAGATTCGATTTTGATTTATTAGAATCGTTTACAACAGCATTTGATAAGGACGAGCAGATTAAATTGAAAATAAAGGGAATTGTAGAGAATAGATTAAGCTATTTAAGCAGAGTAAAGCCCAATATTAGTTGGAGTGTAGGCGATATTGAAGAAGTTTATAAGAACAGTGAGCTAAGTCTATTGAAAACTGCAATCCTATTGAATTATTGGGAACAGAAATATTCAAATAAGCAATTACAAGATGTGCAGGACAATGATTGTTATAAAGAGTTTTTCAATGAACATATCCATAAGAAAATGGATTATGAAGTAGTCTTCAAATATTCTTCAATATACAAATTTGAATGCCCCTTTAAACTTATTAATATATCGGATACTATTCAACAACAAATTGATAACGGAATTTTTATTGACACCAAAAGAAATCTCTTATATAAATTTCCACATACTGAATATGCTCAATTACTATCTAAATCAATAAAATTTGAAAGAAATATTGATAATCGCTATGAAACAGCACAAATTTTAAATTACATAATTGAAGCTAAACCTGAGAATATTCATATACTAATTGAAGGTTTATTGAATGGTAAGCATTATGCTCATTTAGATTTTATTCTATCTGATTATTATACCAATAATTTTATTTTCAATCATTATTCAACTAGAAAAGATAATATTGATTTAAAACTTCTTTTATTCGGTTTAAATGATATTAGGAAAGAGCTCAGTAATGAAAATTCCAAGAATTTTGTTACAAGATTAATTGAATCACTTCAAGATTTTAACCTTATATCATACGAAAAAGCAGGTGAAGAAATAATTGAAAAGGCAAACGAAGTAGCTGATTTTTACAAAATAACCAAAAGACCTAGATACAGACAAATCGATGGTTCTAATCGATTTAAGTCGAAATCTTTTTTTGAGTTGAGCGAATTGATTACAAAGAATAGAAAAAATAGACCATTTGTTACAAAAATTGCTTTGAGCTTAAAGTATTCCGAATGGAAAACCAAATTTCAACAATACGATGGAAATTATAGCAAAAAAATCGAAGGATTAGCAAACTTGAACAAAGAACCTATTACAAGGCAATTAGCTTTTGACCTTTATGAATTACTTGATACAAATGAAATATTCAGAAATTTAGAAGATTCATCTATTGATGTTTTTGGTAAAGCAATTAATAATCTTTCGAACTTTTATAATATTGATGGTCGAAAGAAACCAAAAGAACTTTTAAAATTATTCAAGAAAAAAGAAAAGTTTGAAAATCAAACTCAGTATGGGCTTTCAAAATACGCTATTGGGTTATCTCATATTAATCAAATTGATAATGAATTTATTCAAGAATTATATCCTGGTGATAAAGAGATAATTGAATTGTTTTCAGATGCTTCTGCAAATGATTTGGCTCAAAGGATTCCATTATTTATTAAATGTTTTCCAAGTAAAAATGAAACTTTCATATCAATAATAAGAAGTAAACTTTCCAATGATTCCTTTTATAGTCAACAAAACAATAATCTTCAAGGTTTCACAGAATTAGCACACGTA
>JAAUTT010000264.1 GCA_012031335.1 Bacteroidales bacterium
AGCTATTAGTATCCCGTCAAAAATAAATATCCTTAAAAATAAAAGGCAAACTATTGCCCAAAACAATTTATTGCTATAACCGATTTAATAAATTATGCCATCTAAGCTCTTCCAGATGCTGCAAAAATGACATTTTCTCCACTTATATTCCTTGCCATATATAGATTTTCGATAAATCAAAATTCGACCCCAAACTTATAAAACATTCTTAAATTATCTTTATAAGTGTAATTAAATAAGTACAGGTAAAAATTTTTTAATTTTTTTTTGTAAATTTAGGTACAAATGTATTCAATTTTTAAAGCAAAAATCCAGGTATGACATTAGCCATAATATCAGATGTGCTATTTTCTTATATTTGTAAATGCTTATAAGGAATTGCAAATGTTTGTAGTTCAGGTAATTACAATTAAAGCGTTTTTAAATGGGAATTTTATTCAAATATATCTCTAACAGATTATCTCAAAAAATTCTTTGGTTTTACCATTTTTAAAGGCAATCAGGAAGACATAATCAGAAATGTTTTAGACGGGCGGGATACCTTCGTATTAATGCCTACAGGAGGAGGTAAATCTCTTTGCTACCAGATGCCAGCACTTATAATGGAGGGTACTGCTATTATTATTTCTCCCCTTATTGCATTGATGAAGAATCAGGTTGACGCCATGAGGAGTTTCAGTGTTGATGACGGTGTGGCTCATTTTCTTAATTCATCTCTTTCGAAAGCACAAATTACCAAAGTAAAGGAAGATGTTGTGAGTGGGAAGACAAAACTGTTATATGTTGCGCCGGAATCACTTACAAAAGAAGATAATATTTTGTTTTTACAACAGGTAAAAATATCTTTTTATGCAATTGATGAGGCTCATTGTATCTCGGAATGGGGTCACGATTTTCGCCCTGAGTATCGTCGAATCCGACCTATCATTAACGAAATAGGAGAAGCACCCATAATTGCCTTAACGGCTACTGCAACCCCCAAGGTTCAGCTCGATATATTGAAAACACTTAATATTACCGGAGCAATCCTGTTTAAATCGTCATTTAACCGGCCTAATCTTTATTATGAGATAAGGTCGAAGGTAAATGCCACCAAAGAAATAATACGATATATCAAAAATAACCAGGGAAAATCGGGAATCATTTACTGTCTTAGCCGGAAAAAAGTAGAGGAACTTTCGGAAATGCTTCGGGTTAATGGCATTAAATCACTGCCTTATCATGCTGGTCTTGATGCAAATACACGTGCTATATCAGGACAAATTCTGATGAGGATGCCGATGTAATTGTCGCAACCATTGCTTTCGGAATGGGTATTGATAAGCCCGATGTACGCTATGTTATCCATTACGACATCCCCAAGAGTCTTGAAGGTTATTATCAGGAAACCGGCCGTTCCGGACGTGATGGAGGAGAAGGCAATTGTTTAACTTTTTATAGTTACAAGGATATACAAAAGCTTGAAAAATTTATGCAGGGAAAGCCTGTAGCAGAGCAAGAGATTGGAAAGCAATTGCTTTTTGAAACTACTGCTTATGCAGAATCGGCAGTTTGTCGCCGTAAATTATTGCTTCATTATTTCGGAGAAGAATTTCCTTTGGATAATTGCGAAAACTGCGATAACTGTAAAAATCCAAAAATACAGTTTGAAGGGGAGGAATATGTTGTTAAAGTTCTGAATGCCATCATTGAAGTTAAAGAAAAATTCAAATCGGAACATGTATCCAATATTCTTGCAGGAAATTTAGACAGTGCCATAAAAACATACAAACATCATAAACTTGATATATTTGGTTCGGGAAGTGATAAGGATGTTCGATTCTGGAATGCTGTAATCCGGCAGGCAATGATTGCCCAGTTTGTTCAGAAAGATATTGAGAATTACGGATTGCTAAGAGTTACTCAAAGGGGTCATGAATTTTTGAATAATCCTGAACCATTTTATCTTACCGAGGATCATGAATATAACGAAGATGACGAAGAAGATCTGATGAATCAGGGGCAAAGACAAGTACTGTCGATGTGGAACTTTTTAATATTCTGAAAGATTTAAGGAAAAAAATCTCAAAAATAAAAAATCTGCCTCCATTTGTTATTTTTCAGGATAACTCTCTTGAAGATATGGCAATTCAGTATCCGGTTAATATGGAAGAACTGCAGAATATTGTGGGGGTTGGAGCCGGTAAAGCGCAAGGTATGGGAAAGAGTTCATAGAACTCATCAAATCGTACGTTGAAGAAAAAGAAATTATCCGCCCGCAGGATATGGTTGTGAAATCGGTGGTTAATAAATCGGGATTAAAGGTTTATATCATACAGGCTATAGACAGGAAGATGTCGCTCGACGATATTTGTGAAGCCAAAAACCTTGAAATGAACGATCTGTTAACTGAAATCGAAGCTATTGTAAATTCGGGAACCAAGCTTAATATAGATTATTATATCAACGATGTTTTGGATGAAGAGCATCAGGAAGAAATTTTTGCATACTTTAAAGAAGAGGCTGAGTCCGAGTCTTTAGAAGATGCCTTGAAAACCCTGGGTGACGATGAATATACCGAGGAAGAAATCAGGCTCATGAGAGTGAAATTCCTTTCAGAATTAGGTAACTGATTTTATATCATTTTTGTGTCAAGAGCGTCTCTTAGTCCATTTCCCGTTAAGGTGAATGCCAGCACAAGAAGTAATATTGCAGTTCCTGGAAGAAATGCCAGATAAGCCTGGTCCAGAATTATGTATCCATAATGATCTTTAATAATACTTCCCCACGAAGGGACCGGCGGCTGAACACCGATTCCAAGAAAGCTTAATCCCGATTCAATCAGTATGGCAGATGCAAAATTCGATGCCGAAATAATAATTACCGGGCTTAATATGTTAGGGAGAATATGCCTTGTTAAAATCCGCAGCTGACCAAATCCCAAAGCCCTGGCTGCTTCTATATATTCTTTTTCGCGAATCCCCAGCACTTGCCCGCGCGCCACTCTGGCAACTTCAACCCACATGGTGAGCCCAACAGCTACAAATACCTGCCAGAATCCTTTTCCCAAAACAAGTGAAATGGCTAAAACCATTAATAGCGTGGGCACGGACCAAACTAACATTAATTACCCACATGATGATGCTATTCGGCAAATCCCCGGTAGTAGCCTGCAATAATTCCCAAACCCAATCCAATAATAAGCGAAATCACTACTGAAATGAATCCTACTGAAAGGGATACTCTTGTGCCTATAATCAAGCGGCTTAGCATGTCTCTGCCGAATCGGTCAGTTCCCAGAATAAAAGTTCGGGTTTCGATATGGTTCTTGTTAATTTGGTCGATAAGTTCCTTTCTTGAAACAGTTACCAATTTTTGATCTACATCTTTAAAAATATAATTTTCAGTTCCTTTTTTCTCAATTTTTACTGTCATACGATATAGGATAAACCACATCTGCCAGTAAAAAATTTCTTTTTATTGTTGTTGTATCACCTGGTGATGTATATTCAGTTATGATTATTTCATTGCCCGAAAACTTATGGGCCCGGATGGGTATTTCAACATAGTTAAGTTTTTTGCCAAAAAGCAGGGTTTTGAATATATTGTTTTTTTGAGCCGGTTCGTTTTTGGTAATTTTTAGAAACTGTGTTCTGAAAAATGGTTTTTTGGCTGCCAGCGATAAATGCTGAGAATTGGCGTCGGGAGAATTATCCGGCACTACCCAGTATCCGAAAGTTGATAAAACAAGACAAAAAATAATAAAATACAGGCTGAAGAGAGCTAATTTGTTTTTTTTAAATCTTGTCCAAAAGGTCAATTCTTCCATTTTAACTTTTATACAATGTATTTGTTTTCCAGGTTGTTTTCTTTACATGACCCCATACTCCAACAAACGACGCATAGAACATATATAACAACTGATGTAATAAAAAAGAATTTTCAATAAAATACTTTTCGTTTAAAAAAACTTCGCAACATAATATAAAAGGATATAATCGGCAAAACTTTTAATTGAATATATCAACAGGTAGTCATCTGCGAACGAGGTCGAAAACGGCAGGTAAAACAACCCGGATACAAGAAAAAGATTTGTTAACAGTACTATTACAGCTACTGAAATAATGTCATAATCTTTGTAAAAACGTGATTTAAAGGTCCATCGACTGCGTTGGCTGAGGTAATTTCCGAACGATTTTTGATTGTTTGTTATCACAACTGCATCATTGTCTTTTACAAATACTACCGGCGAATTATGTTTCTTAAGTTCGAGTAGCAGAAATATATCATCGCCCGAAGCAATTGATGAGTTATAAATGGAGCCGGCTTTTTGGAACAAGGAACGATTTCCGCCAAGATTAGCGCCATTACACATTATAGGGTGCCCGATTCCAATTGCTCCGGCTCCCGAGGCTATTAAACTTAAAAATTCAAGGCTTTGAAAGTGATTAAAAAATCCTTTTTCTTCTTTTAGAAAAACGGGGCCTACTAATAAATGACCGGGATAATTATAAAAATATTTTACCATTGTCTTTACCCAGTTTTTTGTAAACCGGCAATCGGCATCCGTAGTTAGTATTAAATTACCTATTGAATCTTCAATGCCCGTTTTTAGTGCTTTCTTTTTTCCCGATATCCCGGCAGGAAGTGATATTATCCTGAAGATTTTACTGTTAGCAATTGCCGCTTCAGCTATTTGAAATGTTTCGTCGTCCGAATGATCGTCTATCAGAATTACCTCAAGTAGTTCCTTTTGATAGTCTTGACTTTCCAGGTCATTTATTAAATCTTTAATTTGCCTGCTTCATTTTTTATGGGTATCAATACACTAACAAATGGTTCATCTCCGATGGAGTTCGACGCAAGTTCTCTGTTGCGAAACCAGCCTGCAATAAAAGAAATGATAACAACAAAGTATGGAGTGATAAAAAGTACTAAAAGAGAGATATGCATCAGCAGAGAAGCAAACTATAGCGTTGATTTTACCGGGAGAAACTTGTCTATTTTATTGAAAAGTACATGAATGTTAATAGGTTTGGAAACATAATCCACACAACCTACTTCCAGACATTTTTCTTTGTCTTCGGACATGGCATTGGCTGTTTGTGCAATTATGGGTAAATCTTTTCGGAAGGAAGTTATTACTCTTGTTGCATCCAGTCCGCTCATTTCAGGGAGTTGAATATCCATAAGCACAATGTCCAGTTCGGGATGCCGTCTGCAGAATTCAATAGCCTTTAGGCCGTTATCCGCATGGATGATAGTTACCCCTGTTTTGCGGAATACACCTTCGAGGAATTTGAAACTTACTTTGTCGTCTTCAACTATCAGAAATGTACGGCCTTTCCAGTTATAATCCGATTTTTGGAGAATTGTTTGTTTTTCTGAAATCTCGTCTTCGGAAGCTACCTGGTAGGGTGTTGTGAAATAGAATGTCGAACCTTCTCCCAGGATTGAACTTACCCATATCCGTCCTCCCAATAATTCAATTAAGCCTTTGGAAATTGCAAGCCCCAATCCCGATCCGCCAAATTTTCGTGTAAGTGAGTCGTCGGCTTGTGTAAATCGGTCGAAAATTACTTTTTGTTTTTCACGGGAAATGCCGATACCCGAATCTCTAACATAAAACTCCAGTTCGTCTGACTTGAGGCAATACCCAAATTCAATAAATCCTTTTTCTGTAAATTTAATCGCATTACCTACCAGGTTAATAAGTACCTGGCGCAAGCGATCGGGGTCTGAAACAATATTGAGATTATCCGGCAGGGTGGTTAAAGGGATTAATTTGAGACCCTCCTTGTTTTTGAATACCATGCTCGATTTAAATAGTGCATCTATCTGATCAAAAAGCGCATTCAACCGGAATCCCTTTTTTATAATTTTCATCTGGCCTGCTTCTATTTTCGATACATCAATTATGTCGTCGATCAGGTTCAGAAGGGTATCGCTGTTTTTATTAATAAGTTCAACATATTCCTTTCTTTGTTCAGGCTGAATGTCGGGATTGGCTAATAACTGGGTCATTCCAAGGATACCGTTCATCGGTGTTCGTATTTCATGACTCATATTTGCCAGAAAAGCGGATTTTAGCCTGTCAGATTCTTCGGCTTTATCTTTTGCCCTGATAAGTTCATTTTCGAGTTGTTTCTTATGCAGCGAAATGGAAGCCTGAAAAAGGAAAGTTTCAATAATTTTGATATCGCGGATTTCCTGATAATTTCTGGTTGCGATGATAACACTTCCGTAAATATTTCCGCCCCTGAGCAACCCCATGGCATAAACCCGGTGAAGTTTCAGTAATTTTTCAAGAGCACGGGCTGTTTCGGCAGGTATGGTACCAAATGTAGTTTTGTAAAGTCCTCCTTCTATTTCATAAAACGACAATTCATTTTCGAGCAATTTTCCCGTTTGAAACTTTTTTGAGATGGGAGATTTTTTAAATCTTCAGGGTTTTTGTTAAGTAAATTAAGTATGCTATTTAAATGGCGGTGAACTCCT
>JAAUTT010000265.1 GCA_012031335.1 Bacteroidales bacterium
TAAAATGGTTCGATAGAATGATGAGGCACTGGATGGGTTCGATCTCACGGTGACCTTCTGTTTCACTCCTGAATCAAAGGGCATTCAACCTCACCATACAAGCGCTCCGAAAAACATCGAGGAGTATGCCGATTTTTGCGTGGAAATGATGCGAAGATATGCATAAAAGTATTCCTGAATTAGCAATTCGCAAACAGCAGCAGGAAGATAAACGCTCATTACCAGTTTCTTCTGATAAATGGATAGAACACATGCGCCAGGGTGATTTTGAAAATGCCTGGAAGTTCAGTGACATGGTTTTGAAATCCGGGATAAACCGGGATTATCAAACACAACCACGGCACTTTCAATGTATCTGGGATGGTACTCCTTTGGTGGGAAAACGGGTTCTGATAAGGTGCTACCACGGTTTGGGCGATACAATTCAGTTTATCCGGTATGCTCCTCTTGTAAAAAGTTTGGCACGGGAGGTTATAGTTTGGGCCCAGCCTTCTCTCTTCGACCTTTTAAAATCTGTCAGTGGTATCGACCGGCTTTTACCGTTGCATAACGGCAATCCTGAAGCAGAATATGATGTGGATATTGAAATTATGGAGCTACCGCATGTATTCCGGACTGTACTTTCTACCATTCCCTCCCGGGTACCATATTTGTTTGCCGATCCTGTTTTTCTGAATGATGCCCAAACCCGATTGTCCGTTGGTCTGGTTTGGCGGGCAGGAGACTGGGACCAATCGCGGAATATTCCTTTTTCTCTATTAAAACCAATGTTCGGGTTACAGAATGTTGATATTTATATTCTTCAGGCCAATGCCAGGGCAGCAGGGTGGGAGAAAGGGTGGGGGATACACCCCGGCGAATTCGGAATTTTGGATTATGCCCGGATAATTAAAGGCTTGGATCTCATCATATCAGTCGATTCTATGCCTGCTCATCTGGCTGGTGCGCTTGGAGCGCCTGTTTGGGTTATGCTCCGGAAGTTTGCTGATTGGCGCTGGATGGAACACAGAATGGATAGTCCCTGGTACCCGTCGATGAAACTCTTCCGTCAGAAAAATGAAGGAAACTGGGATGGTATGATCGCAGAAGTAATGGCAGCATTAAAAAATTTTAAGTAACTATAGTTATTCATGATACATTCGGAAGGTAAAAATATTTCAGAATGATGCTTTTAGCGCAATTCACGAAATCTTTTTCTCATTTCGTTATAATTACCCTTATGATAGGCAACTCCATAGTAAACGGCTGAAACCACCCGGGCCCAGAACAGATAAAGCAATGGCATTTTAAGCTTACTGGCCAACCAAACATGCGATGGCTCCATTTCGAAATCCTAAATCGCATCCGGTAGATATGTTTTCGTGATTTTACCATATTGTGCGCATCGGGTGCTACTCGTTTAACGGGTTGGATTTTTCCCGGAGCCCAGGTTAACCTGTAAGCCAAACCTTCCCGGCGTTGTCTCAAACCTGCTGCCTGAGTCTGTTCTACAAAGCTGTCAGTTACTTCATCCAGTTTGAGTCTCCCCTCATTAATACCATTCATTACCAGTTCCCTGATCATTACCGAACGCGCTATTACTACGTTGGTGCCATGGCCATCAGATGCATAAGGTTCTACCCATGCATCGCCGAACGATATATCTGCTGTTTCGGCAACAACATCGTCGCAGAAGTTACAGGCTGAGTTCATAAAGAAACCTGCTCCCCAGTCTCCATCTTTGAGGTGCCACCAATCCTTGTTTTTACCTTGCCATCTCTGAGGGTTAGCATAGCATTATACCAGTTGGCCGGACGATCCGGATATTTATGACGGTACTCTACCTGAGCAATATCCTGAACCGGAACATTCATCTGCCATGCAAAACTTTCGGCAAATCTGGCACTTTTCATATGACCGCAAAAAAGTCCCAGGGTAAACCTAATCCTTTCACGGTAAACCGGGTTATGTTTCCGCAGCAGATGTATTGCTTTAATCATACAGGGAACAGCTATTACAGCATACCTGCCAGGTATTTCATCAATAGTTTTCAGAATCTCCGACAATTCAACGGGATAATACCGCGATTTGGCACCTGACGGATCTCCATTTCATTCCGGGAGATCCGGTACCCGAAAAATTTTCCTTCTGTTTGCGGATTGTAGTGGCAACCACATGGGCAACTCCATCAATCAATCCCTTGCTCATAAGTTCGGTTGCCACCCACGACACCATTCCACCTGAACTCCCCTGCCCACGAAAATCCTCTTCTTCAACATAACCAACCCAATTTGCAATGTAGCGACCTAATGAAGCATTGTTTTGTGGTACATCAGGAAATAATTCAGCCGAAAGGGTATCTTCATTTTCGGCATTCGGTGAAAAGGGACAAATGCTGCTAAAACTTACCGATGGCTTTTTATACCATTCCGATGGTCCTCCTGGCTTTAACTGTCCATATCCATCGAACAACATGGATGCATCTTTATTTTTCGATTGAGCCACACAAATACCACAACCAATGCATAAACCCGCTTCTGTAATATCGTACGGGCTATAAATTTTCATAGGAACTCACAGTATAGGTAATTAGTGCTTTGTTTAGGTAATTGTTTGATATTTCGCGAAATAAGGCTATGTTTTTATGAATATGCGAATCAATGGGGTTATTAAGCTTATTCTCGTATATGTTAAAAGGAGTATATGCATTCATCATGTGATTTTCACTTCCGGCTTTTTTCATGAGGTCCTTAATTTTATGACTTCTGTAAGGTGTTGTTTCGCAAACAAAAGGTTTGGAATTTAAAACAGCAAAACACATCCATGGAAGAAGTTTGTTACTACTGCTTCACTTTGTTCTATGAAACTGGCGAATTCCAGCGGACCGGCAGTTATCCATTGTTCATCAGCCAGTCGTTTCTGTAACCAATACTTATTAGAGGTATTTTCCTTTCACGGGCATATTTTTGTATGTAACTGATAAAGTAATCGGAAAAATTATGACCATAAACAGCCAGAAAAGGATATGCGTAATGTTGTTCATTGTTTTTAAGTTCCGCAGGAAATTGCAGACATGGATCCAGCACCATTTCAGGTTTAAATCCCAGGATGTTGTTAATAATTGTTTGTGAGTTTTCGTCTCTTACCGAAATGCTGTCAAATCTGTGAAGTTTATCAATCCAATTCTGATCGGGTTTCCAGGTTACATCATAATTACCGAAGCTGGCAGCATAAGCAACAATCCGTTTGGCTCTGATCCCCTCACCATAAAAATCGGATAATATCCATACCAGGGATGAGACAAATTCCAGACTTCGTCACTCCCAACAACAACCAAATCATAATCTTCCATTTGTTCCGGATGTTCCAGAGGGATTTTCTCAGAAAGCGGAAGTTCACAAAAAGCCTGGTTAAAATTGTTAATTTTCTTTCGGTATAAGGGATAATCCGATCGATGTACCGGAGTGGGTAACACCGGCTGCAGAGCGCATCTCCATTCCGCATTATTCACCCGGATGGAGTGGTGATCTATTATGGATACCTTATATCCATGTTTTTTTAATCCTTCCGCCAGACAGCGCGCTTGCCAGTAACTGCCGTAATTAATGCAGCGGTGAAATGTAAGTATTCCTATATTCAAAACTAAATTGGTATTTAATTAAATGAAATAGCCATAATTGATAAACAACGAGTGAAATGATTAAAATCCATCATCATGGTGTATTCCATACATCCTTTAAAATAAATTTACACGTATGAAAAATTGAAGGCTCAGATTTTTTACATGGTCTTACTTTTTACAAGCCAAAACAGTGTTTTTAAATTAAACAAACAACATGGTGAGCAGGTTTAATGGTATGACTAAATTTCTGCTTATCCGCCATGCTTTGACCGATTCAGTAGGTGTGCGCTTATCGGGTCGAATACCAGGATTGTCCCTGAATAAGGAGGGAAAAAAGCAGTCCATTGAATTAACCCAGCGGCTCGCACACTTTAATCTAGATGCAATTTATTGCAGTCCCCTGGAAAGGGCAGTTGAAACAGCTTTTCCAATAGCCAAATGGCATAAACTGGAAATTTTTACTTCAGACGATTTCATTGAAATTGATTTCGGCATATGGACCAACCTTACTATTGAAGAACTAAGAAACGATCCTGTATTTGTGTCATTCAATTCCTTTAGAAGCAAAACAAGAATTCCCGGAGGTGAACTTATGGATGAAGCTCAAAGGAGGATTGTGAACGGACTAAAAAAACTGAATATCAGATATCCTAATAAAACAGTAGCCATTATTAGCCATGCTGATTTGATCAAATCAGCAATTGCCTATTTCGCCGGAATTCATCTGGATTTTATGGTAAGAATTGAGATAAGCCCGGCTTCGGTAAGTATAATAGAAATTTATGATGAAACTGCCCGCATACATTTAGTTAACGGAACAGGATAACCTGGGAATTCTGTTATACTTACCTTAACCGGTAAAGTGCTTTTATCAGGAAGAACGATCGTGTCCGAGTTGTTTAACCATTTTATTGTAAATACCGAACAATAAAAAAGTATGAGCCCAAAGCCCCACAAACTGGGATGCATCATTCTTTCGGAATATTTTAAAACCAAGAGAAACTGCCATAACACCAACTGAAGCCCATAAAAAGATGTCGGATGGAACTTTCGATGTTTGCTCTTCAATAGTTTTAGCAACTTCACCTTCTTTTTTCTCAGGGTTTTTCTTATCCATTTTCGAGGTAATTTCATTTTGTAGTGTATCCATAACCAGAAATGTTTAATTAATAATAATGGTAATTTATATCCTTGGTTAGTCAAGATTTATACCATTCTATTTACCGGACCTTAACAGTAAAAGCTAATTAAAACGGGGAAATAAATCTACATAAGGTTTGATAGTTGTAGAAAAAAGAGGGTTCAGAAATAATGATGATTGTTTAAGCTTCCGCTTAAATAGCCAAAATCCAGTTTTCTAAAAATCAGGTACATTGATTTGCCGGATGAAGCCCACAGAAAATATCTTTCGGGTACATCCGCAACGATTTTTTAATACAATTAAACAATTTACCTCATGAAAAACATTGAAACACCGAATGGCAGATTAGGTATTTTATTGCCTGGTTTAGGCGCAGTTGCAACCACACTGATAACTGGTGTTCTGGCAGCCCGCGATGGAATGGGTATACCGGTAGGATCACTTACCCAAATGGGCCGCATACGGCTTGGTAAACGAACCGACAACAGAAACCCGTTTATAAAAGAATTTGTTCCGTTAGCCAATTTAAACGACATTGTTTTTGGTGGTTGGGATCTTTTTGAAGATAACGCTTATGAAGCTGCCCTTAAAGCAAATGTGCTTGATAAACATCTGGTGGAGCATTTCAAAAATGAACTGATCGCTATAAAGCCGATGAAAGCTGTATATGATGCAGCGTATATTCCAAATTTAAAGGCGGTGAATGTAAAAGCAGCTACCAATAAAATGGATCTTGCCATTGAATTGATTAATGATATCAAAAATTTTAAAAAAGAAAATAATTGTTCAAGACTGGTGATGGTTTGGTGCGCCTCAACCGAAGTGTACTCTAACGAGTCTGCTGTACATCAATCTGTGTATAGCCTCGAAGAAGGCCTACAGAATAACGATCCTTCCATTTCTCCAAGTTTGATTTACGCCTACGCTGCTGTTAAGGCAGGTGTGCCTTTTGCTAATGGATCGCCCAACCTTTCGTGCGATATTCCTGCCATTGTAGAACTTGCAAATAAAAATAATGTTCCTATTGGAGGTAAGGATTACAAATCGGGGCAAACTTTTATGAAAACCATGCTTGCTCCTGGTTTGCGGGCCCGCATGCTGGGTCTCGACGGCTGGTTTTCGACCAATATTTTGGGAAACAGAGATGGAGAAGTCCTTAATAATCCCGATAACTTTAAATCGAAAGAAGTATCGAAATCGGGTGTAATTGACGATATTCTTGAACCGGAACTGAATCCTGATCTTTATGGAAATATTTATCATAAGGTAAGGATTGAATATTACCCTCGAGGGGCGATTTTAAAGAAAGCTGGGATAACCTGGATATATTCGGATGGCTGGGCTATAAAATGCAGATAAAGATCAATTTTTCGTGCCGCGATTCTATACTTGCAGCGCCATTGGCTCTTGATATTGCTTTGTTTCTCGATCTGGCAAAAAGAGCTGGACTGAAAGGTATTCAGGAGTGGCTGGCCTTTTATTTCAAAACACCTCAAACAGCCAAGGGCTTGCCTGCTCAGAACGATGTATTCAAACAACTTGAAAAACTCGAAAATACATTGCGTTACCTGAAAGGTGAGGACTTAATTACGCATTTAGGACTGGATTATTACCAGGAACTGGATGAGGAAATACCTGAATATGGAAATAATAATAACTTAGGCTATAGTGTTTAATAATGAGCTATAAAGTAAAAGGTGCCTTTGCGTCACCTTTTTACTTTA
>JAAUTT010000266.1 GCA_012031335.1 Bacteroidales bacterium
CAATAAAGGTATATAATTCTTCAGTGGATGCCTGATTTGCTGCTGCCAGTTGCTCCGAGGTAAGGGTAGTGTCTATAATCGGAACTTTACCGAACAACCGTGTGAGGTTAAAATAAGCATAAGCCCGGATAGTTTTAGCTTCGCCCTGGCATTGCATGGCGTAAGATTTATCGGCGGCATTTAGCAGGGCTGCCTCAAATAGTGGCATTTGGTGAATGGCATAATTAGCCGAACTAACTATATCAAAATAACCAACCCATAAATCGTTGATAAGCCCATTGGAAGCCTGATATTTAAGATCATCTATTTCTTTCATTGGCGGATTGTCTTCGGGAGAGCTACCTTTGTCTGCATTGTCCGAAGCAATTTCGAAGGCACCGATATAAGGAAAAACATGAGCCCGGTAACTTCTAAGCTGGGCATAGGCTGCACTGACAGGTAAGAAAATGTTTTCCGATTTGGTATAATCTATTCCTGTGGTAGGAAGAGTACCTTCGGGGCGCTGGTCTAGCAGATCTTCGCAATTCCAGAGTATCAGTGTGCTGAATAATATTAGGATAAGGATATTGAGCTTTTTCATGTTTGTCGCAATTAAAAATTAAGTTTTAAGCCAATTGAGTAAGTGGCCTGCATGGGGTAGATGGTATTATCGATTCCACTGGCAATCGGACTTCCGCCCACTTCTGGGGTAAAACCTTTATAACCAAAGTAAGTATAAGGCCGCTGTGCCGAAATATAAATTCTGGCTGTAGGAATAAACTTTATCTTATTGGTGGTATAACCAATCTGTACATTCTGTATGCGGATGTATGATCCGTTTTCCACAAAGAAATCGTTTGCCTGTTGCGTGTACGAATAGTTAAAGGCTTCGGCCGATGGGTATTCTGACGATTTATTGGAGGTTGTCCAGCGATTATCAAAAAAGTCCTGGTCGTAGTTACCATCGGCAAAAACATCGCGGTTCATACGTTTGGCATTCAGGATTTTATTCCCAAGCTGACCCTGCAGAGCGATAGTAAAGTCGATGTTACGGTAATTATATCCGAAATCGATACCTCCAATCAGCCAGGGGATAGCACTACCCAGGAAAACCTTATCCTGATCGTCGATAACATTATCTCCGTTCTGATCTTTGTATTTAAAAAATCCTTTGTCCTTGATAGCCTGGCTTACAGGGTCGCGCAGTGCTTCGCTTTCGCTGGCATAAACACCGTCGATTTCATAACCATAAAAGGATCCGATAGGATGCCCCACCTGGGTACGGGTAGTATAATTTCCGCGTACATAACCAGCCGGAATAAATTCTCTGCCCTGAAGCATTGTTACCTCATTGTGTATGGTTGTTACATTCAAGCCTATTCTATAGTCGGAATTCTCGCTTATTTTATTTCTCCAGTTAAGCGTTAACTCAACCCCATTATTCAAAACACTGCCGTTATTTCCCAGTAGTTCCGCAACCCCTCCACCGGTGGCGATTGGTGCATAAAACACAACGTTATCAGTAATTCGATGGTAATAATCAATTTCTCCCGATAACTTATCCTTCAGTGTCGAAAAGTCAATTCCAAAGTCAAATTCATTTACAACTTCCCATTTCAGGTAGTTTTGGAAAACAGTTTGAGCGCCCACACCCGTTACAAGCACATCATTGAAAACGCCTGAACTTCCTGCTCCTGTTTGTCCGAGTATATAAGCTGAGTTTGCCGGAACATTGTCATTTCCTAAAAGTCCCCAGCTTGTTCTCAATTTTAAATATTGCAGCCAGGAAATATTTTTAAGAAAATCTTCCTCTGTAACATTCCATCCTATACCAACGGAGGGAAAGTAACCCCATTTTTCCTGATATTTGGAACTGGCATCTGCACGGAAGGTAACGGTTGCCAGGTATTTATCCTTAAAATTATAGGTACCACGGGTAAAAAATGATAATCCGAAGTATTTTCTGGGATCGTCAATAGTATATCGGTCGTTAAAGGAACCATTGCGAAGGTATTTCGACTGATCGTCGATCCCGGGAACATCCTGGGCACGACCGGTTAGGGCATCTGAGCTTTCGAAACGGGAGGAATGACCCAGCAAAAGGGTATAACTATGGTCGCCCGACCGGTTTATAAAAGTTAAGAGGTTGTCGATAATCTGATTGGAGGCATATCTGGATGATCTTTCCAGTGTTGATTTCCGAACACCCTGCGAGCCACCAACGGTAAACTCAGGAGTATAATTATCGGTACGCCAGTTGTTATTATCGAAGTTGTAGGATGTTTTAAATGTGAGTTTATTTTTGATAATACTAAATTCCGTATAAGCGCTAAAAATCAGTTTATTTCCTTTTTCCTGATTGTCATTGTAATAAGCAGTTGCAAAAGGGTTTCCATATTGATTTCCAAAACCATAACGTTGTGGTGCATCGAATTTTACAGGATATGCTGAGGTATTTTCGTCGTTATAAATTGGGTAAACCGGTGGATTGACATAAGCGCCAAAAAAGCATTGTTGTTGGGTAAATTCCTGTCGTATTTGGATAAAACTGTATTAATTCCAATTTTCAGAAAACTGTTAACCTGCTGATCCAGCCTTGCTCTCAGATTAAAACGCTGATAATCGTTTTTGGCATTCATTATACCTTCCTGATAATAATAGCTGCCGCCGAATGAGTAGGAAGTTTTTTCGGAACCTCCCGAAATATCGAGGTTGTGATTGTGTGTCGGGGCCTGACGGGTCAGTTCCTGGTACCAGTCGGTTGAAGTGGGATATGCTGCCGCATCGCGTGGAACGTAGCCGGTAATATTTGCATTGGCCTCATTCATGAGTGTTACATACTGATTTTTATTGGCCATCGGGAATACATTCACCGGAACCTGAAGACCGAAATAGCCGTCGTAACTGACATTTGGCTTGTCGGAGCGTCCTTTTTTGGTGGTAACAAGAATAACACCATTCGCAGCTCTTACACCGTAAATAGCTGCAGCCGACGCATCCTTCAGTACCGTTAGGTCCTCTATATCTCCCGAACCTAAAAAGTCTATATTGTCTACAAAAACTCCATCCACAACATATAACGGGTTAGCGTAATCTCCAATGGACCCAACGCCTCTTATTTTTACCGAGGAACCGCTTCCGGGAGCTCCGGAGTTTATTATTTGCACTCCGGGAACCCTTCCCTGCAGTGCCTGCATTGGATTGGATGTAGCCTGACGCCCAAGTTCTTCGCCTTTTACAGTAACAATAGGAGCCGTAAGATCTTTTACCCTTTGGGCTCCATATCCGATAACTACCACTTCTTCCAGTTTTTTAATATCGGTTGTCATGTTTATATTGATAACTGATTGACCGGCAACGCCACGTTTAACCGAAGTATAACCAACCATGGAGAAAACCAGGGTATCGTTTCCGCTGGCCGAAATACTGAAATTACCATCGATATCGGTTGCAGTTCCGCGTTGCGTGTTTAGAATTATAACCGAAACACCCGGAAGAGGCTCATTGGATTCATCGCTTACCTTTCCGGTAATATTTTGCTGAGCAAAAAGGCCTCCCGATAGAATTATAAGAAATAATAACAATAACTGTTTTTTCATACATAATTATTTAGGTAGAGAGCGAATATGATTTCCGCTTAAATGTTTATTCAAAAATACGACCTCCTGTTACCTCAAACTAAATTTACCTATGCATTAACATTGCTCAGGCATTTTTTTATCGTTTGAATTACCTTCAAAACACTACATCAATCATTTGTATTAAATTGAAAAGCAACTATATAAAAGATTTCATTTTTACCCTTCAGGATCCAGCTTTTTACTCAATACCAAGAAAAAATAACCGCTTAATTATAATGATTGAATTTCGTTGATAGTAATTTTGAATTATAAGTGTTTAGTAATAAACAAATTTGAGTTAGTATTTCCTGTCAGGTTAAGTAATTTAGTTTAAATAGCTAATTGTTGCGGTTAAATATCCACGATTTCATACATTTACGCCATAAACCTTTAAATTCAAAACCTATGATTTCACTGCTGATTATTGGAATTATTGTTATAATTGCGGGCTTTGTTGTATCTAAGTCCGATGGTCCCTATGTACAAAGTGGAAATATTATAAAAATTGTCGGAATTTTAATTGTAATAGCCGGAGTTGTTCTATCGTCGGTCAAACAGATAGAACCTGGTCAGGTTGGTGTGCAAAAGTTATTCGGAAAGGTAAATAATACCACCCTTGAGAGTGGTTTAAACGTGGTTAATCCATTAGTTCAGATCGAAACCTTTGATATTCGCACACAAAACTATACCATGTCAGGTGTGCACGATGAGGGTACAAAATCTGGTGATGATGCCATAAGAGTGCTCTCGGCCGATGGTTTGGAAGTAATTGTTGACCTTACAGTGCTTTACAGGGTAATATCCAGCGAAGCGCCAAGGATACTTAAAGAAATTGGCACCGATTATCGCAATACCATTGTACGCCCTATATGCAGGACGAAAATAAGGGATAATGCAGTTTATTACGATGCGGTTGCTTTGTATTCGACTAAAAGAGACGAATTCCAGGGCAGAATTTTCAGCAGTATAGAAAAGGATTTCAAGAGTCGTGGATTGTTGCTCGAACAGTTGCTGGTAAGAAATCTAACACTGCCTGAATCGGTAAAGGCTACTATTGAATCTAAAATCAATGCTGAACAGGATGCTCAAAAAATGACCTTTGTATTGCAAAAGGAAAAACAGGAAGCTGAACGTAAGCGTGTTGAAGCGCAGGGTATTGCCGATTATCAGAAAATTTTGAGCACAGGCCTTTCCGATAAACAATTGCAGTACGAAATGATTAAAGCAATTGCTACTTCGCCCAATGCAAAACTTATCATTATGGGCAATGGAAAAGGAACGCCGATAATTCTTGACGGAAAATAATCATATTAAACTAATGGTGGCTTTCGGTTGTTTTCTTTCAACAATCGAAAGCCATTTTATTATGGGAAAAGAGCATTTATTTGAAGCAAATATCCGGTGGACCGGGAATTTGGGAGAGGGAACAAAAAACTATCAGGCATATTCGCGTGATCACGTAATTTCTGTTGAAGGGAAAGCCGATATAACATCGTCGAGTGTTCCGGTTTTCAGAGGTGATGCGTCGAAGCATACTCCCGAGGATTTACTTGTTGCAGCGCTTTCGCGTGCCATATGTTATGGTTTCTGCATTTATGTGCCGATGCCGGTGTTAATGTACTCGAATATTCCGATAAAGCAACCGGAACCATGATTGTTGAAAAGGGAGGAACAGGGAAATTCGAAGAAGTAACACTTCACCCAATTGTGGTTGTTGCGGAATCCGGGATGATTGAAAAAGCCAACTCCTTACATATAGAAGCAAATGCCAAATGTTTCATCGCCAATTCATGCAATTTCCCGATAAAACATGAGCCTTCGTGTAGGGTAAAATGAAAGGAAATTTAAAAGAATTATTTAATGTATATCCTTTTACAGGCAATTTTGTGGTTCTTTTTATCCCGTACTTCCAGGTAAACATTATTATAAGTTATAAGGGAACTATCGGTTGTATAAAACTTCGCCAAATCCACGATAAAATCGTATTCTTCTTTTCTGAATAACGATAACGGAAATACGGTATTGCCATTTCGTACCTGAAAAAACCTTTTGGAGCCATGTTTTTTGAAAACCACCACCGGTGGTTCTAATTCTATGGGTATAATACCCGTATTTTTATTTTTACCTGGTAGTCGGGAAAATCTCTCCTTGGTTTTCTGATCCTAATACCTGCAAAAGGAGTACGACTATAATAATACTTCCAGTAAAGAATAAAAGCTAATATTAAATTCAGTAAAACAGAAACAGCCAGTATGTAATCTTTTGTTTCCGGCGTATATCCTAAAATTGAGTAAGATAAAATAATTACGGAATTATTCATCAACAGGTAGGTTTTCAGTTTCTTTAGATTTTACAGGGTAAATAAGGGAAAGTATTACGCATATTACCAGTGTTGCAAGAATTACATAAAGCGAATAAACACTTTTAAAACCGATTTGCTCAAGCCAACCGTGAGCCAGTAACTTAAAACCGACAAAAACAAGCAAAAACGAAATGCCTATTTTCAGGTAATGGAATAAATCAACAACACGCATTAACAGAAAAAATAGTGAACGTAATCCGATTATGCAAATATATTGGAGAAAATACGATATAAGGATCTCGTGTAACAGCGAATATGGCAGGTATAGAATCAAGTGCAAAAACAATGTCGGTAAACTCAATCAGTATAAGCACAACAAATAACGGAGTCATATAAAGTTTTCTGTTACGTTTTACAAAAAACCGGTGACGCACATATCGTGGAAAAAGCGGGAATTTACGCGATAAAAAATTTTACCAGCCAATGGTGCTGAGGCTCAATTTTTTCGTCCTTGTTGCGGTTGAGGAATATATT
>JAAUTT010000267.1 GCA_012031335.1 Bacteroidales bacterium
AAGACTATATGTTTTTTAGAGCCGGTGCAAGAAATGGTGAAAACACACGCCAACAGTACACTGCACATTATAGAAAATTGCGGCCATGTGGTAAATGTGGAGCAGCCTGCTGTTTTTAACCAAACGGTTATAAACTACATTTGGGCGTTTGGCAAATAGCTTATTCCTTTTTCCTCTTATTCTTTCTTTCCTTTTAATAAGGCATATATTGCCATGGCGTGTCCGTGACCAAGTTCAAAATCTTGTTTTAACCAGGCAACAATATCTCCTGCTTTTTGTGGTTGGGGTAAGTGCTCCATTATTAAAAAAACCTTTTTTCTTGGCCGGGCGTTTTTTGCCCGTGAGTTCCTGCTCGATTTCGGCACCGGAAAGTCCATCAAGATCGCCAAATTCATCATCCAGGCCATCTATGTCAGGATTGTCAGTGCCTTCAAATCCGTTGAGCCGGTTAAGGGCATCTTCGTTTTGGGCCAGGATTTCCAGCGCTTTTCCCCGGTTGGGGGTGTTCCAGTTGTCGATTGCATAATCGAGCATTTTTAAGAAGGCAGGTGGGTAGTCGGTGTTGCGGATCAGGTTGGGGTTTTGGGCAACTATGTTCCTTGTTTTTATAAGATGTTCCAGGATGGTGCGGTCATATTGGGGCCCGTCCAACCCTTCCAGGCCATCAAATCCGGAGACCAGGTCCAATACATCGTCGGACACTCCCGAGAGCACGGCAACATCAATTCCTTGTAAGCTCATATTGAAGTCTTTTTGTTGTTTATATGGTTTTTCATAATCGAATTGGCTCAATACACAGTCAATTGTATGGTATTTGTTTGCCCCAGCAACAGGGACGATCACATACACATGCTGGTACACATCCTGGGTGTATTTGGCAATGCGGAACAGGTGCGGAACCTTAAGGTTGGTAAGGATGCTGGACACGAAAATCGAAAAACAACCACAGTCGATCCCGGTTTTACGGTCTGCCCAACTCCTGTTTGGACGACGAAGTTGTTCCAATCCTTTTTTGTCGAGTTTGTACTGAATATGGTGATACAGGAAATTCCAGATGTTTTTGCAGGTTTGCCGTAGTGAAACTCCTTTGAGGTAATTGGCAATTCCCTTTGTATCGTTTATGTATTTCCAGACTACCTTTTTCATCAGGTCAACAGTTTCTTCCACTTCTCCATCTTCAATAATAAGACGGTCGGAATCGTCAGGCCTGGAAAAGAAACGGTCATATTCCCTTCCGTCCTTGATGGGCCGGTATCCCTTGGTGATGGTCCCGATATGGAGGTAGTTGCTCATTACATGATTTTTTGAGGTGCCGATTCGTAAAAGAGGCCATTGGCGTAGAGCGAATACTTCATTTCGATAGGTATGGACAATGCCGCAGCGATGCCTTTGAGGTCTTTCTTTTTGTAAGCGGCCAGGATAGCGGGGACTTTCGAAATGATCCCCGTTACATAGCCTGCAAGCGATGTCCAACCAATATTGAGTTCGATGGTGTCAATGTCCGTTGTGGTCAACGGTTTTATGATGATTTGCTTTTGCTCGGGACCATTACTGGTGATGTATTTACCATTGGTGGTCAGGGTAACGGCTGGCTTGGTGATGGTCATGCTGTTTTTGGTGGGGTTCTGGATCTTGATCTCGGTGCGGAATGCAATCCCTTTCAGATCCACTTTATGGATGCGTGGATTGGAGAGGTTACTGACCATCTTTTCCGAAACAGTCTTCATCTTAAAGAGCTTGACAGCTCCCAAAACCAAACCTCCGGCAATGCCTATTTTCAGCCAATGGTTCATCGTTTGCTTTTTTTGAAGTGGCTTACCAGGCTGTCAATGCCTTTCTTTACACCATAACCGACCAGTGCTGAAATGGCTGCATAAAAGGCAACCTCCATAATTCCCTGGAAGGTGATATTGGTAATTACCAGATGGGCTGTCAAAGCTTTGCCCAACCCACCACAAAGGCCGGATGTGGCAGCGACAAAAGAGTTGATATGATTTTGGGGCATGGCTTGCATCGGATTGATTTTGATGCAAGGATAGGGAGAGAGACAAATATGGTATCAATAAACATACGTCAAATAAGGTAACTATCAATAAATAGCTAGATTGATAAGTAAAACTATTAGTGCGATTTGACTTTGTTGAAATTCTAAAACAAACCTACAATAATGTAATTTCTATATCAATAAGTTACATTTATGTATGAAAAATCTAAAATTTACTTTGCATTAAATTGCAATAAATTAGATAATTATAACTTTGGCACAATTTTTATAATGTACTTATCATGAAACATCCATTTTTTGTAAACGGAAACATTGAAATTGAAAAAACGGGGAATGTTTTTTAAACACTAAAAGAATCGAATTGCTAAAACAAGTAAAAGCAAAAGGTTCTATAAATGCAGCATCGAAAGAACTTAAAATGTCATATCAACAGGCATGGCATTTTATCGAGCAAATGAACGAGCTTTCGCCTTTACCTTTAGTTGTGAGGCAACGTGGTGGTGCAAACGGAGGTGGTGCAGATGTAACAAAATATGGCGAAAGGGCCATATTTGAATTTGAAAAATTAATGGAACAGCATAACGCTTACAGAGAAGAATTGTCCGGAAAATTGTGGCTCTGTTCTTTTTAGCTCTTCATTATTCATTTATATGTATAACGAAAAACAAATACCATGACAAGCAAAGAACGATTCCCAATTTTAATTACAGGAACAGGTCCTGGTAACCCTGAATTATTAACAGTAAAAAGCTCACCATGCAATCAGTTCTGCGGATGTGCTTTTATATGATTGTATGCCAGCCCACTATGTGCTAGACTTGAAACGTGAGGATGCCGAGGTTATTTATTTGTGTAAAACTCACGAGTTCACTGAAGATGAACTTAAGGGACACATGATTAATGTGATAAACAATCTGGAAAAATGTTATAACGAAGGCAAAAAGGTTGTTAGGCTGAAATCTGGCGATGCCTTTATGTATGGTGGTGGAGGACTAGAGGCGGGTCTTCTGAGTTCACGTAATATTCCTTTTGAAATTATTCCGGGATTAACCGCAGGTGCAGCTGCTGCAAATCTGTATGGAATTAAAATTTCGGAAAAAGATGAAACTGATACTGTTGTTTATTACATAGCATGTAATATAACGGATAATTTCTATCAAATTCGACAGATTGCTAAGCTTTTAAATATTGGGGCAACATTGGTTCTCTACATGGCCGACGATAATCTTTCAAAAATTATCAGTGTGCTTAAGGAAGAGGGTGTTCCGGGAACAATACCTACAGTAGTTGTTGGTATGGCATCATTACCCGATGAAGATTGTGCGAACGGCACATTAGATTCAATAGCCTTTGAAGCCGCTAAAAAAGAAATGCTTATGCCATTTACGTATTTTATTGGTACAAATGTAAATGCAACAGTTCAAAATAGAACTAAAATGTCAGGAAAAACGGTAAAATCACTTGCTGGAGCTTGCTAATTTTTTTTTAACCACGTTATTCTTATTAATGAATAACGAAAAACGTAATAATATGAAAAATAAATACATAATCAGTCTTATAAGCACCATTTGCCTATCAACAAGTTTATTTGCTCAGCTATCGGTTGATACTACTACTTTAAAAACGTTCGAGTTAGGGGAAGTAATCGTAGTAAGTTCTTCAATCCCGAATAGCACATCTGAAATCAAATCCCAGGATTTAGAAAAATTTCAGAAAGCTTCTATTTCATCATCCTTGAATCTTCTACCTGGTGTTAGTGTTTCACAGGTTGGGGGAAGGAACGAAGCTATGGTTTACATTAGAGGGTACGATCTTCGTCAGGTACCGGTTTTTATTGATGGGATGCCTGTATATGTTCCGTATGATGGGTATATTGATCTTGCGAGGCTTCAACCAGGGAATATATCCAAAATATCAGTTTCTAAAGGGTTTTCATCTATGCTTTATGGGGCAAATTCAATGGGAGGTGCTATTAATATAGTATCTGCGAAACCGGTTTCTAAACTTGAGATTAATGGGAATACCGGAGGCTACTTTAGCTCAAAGGGAATGAATGGTTATAACACTTCGCTCAATGTTGGTACAAAGCAAGGGAAATGGTATGCCTTAGCAAATTTAAGCCTCCTTAATCGGGATTTCACCTCTCTTGCCTCTGGATTCGACACATTGCGTAATGAAAAGGATTATAAACGAGACAATTCGTTTACAAAAGATATTCAATACCAGGTAAAAGCTGGTTTTGAACCGAAAGCCGGACATGAATATGCCATAAGCTACTCAGGTGTGCGATCCGAAAAGGGAGTTCCTGTATATCTGGGAACTAACACTTCAAACAAAGTACGCTATTGGAGATATCCCGATTGGGATAAGGATTGCTACTATTTTCATTCAAAGACTTCGATTACCAACAAGCTTATCGTAAAAACTCGGTTGTTTTATGACAAGTATTATAACGTATTGAAAAGTTTTGACGACAATACGTATACGACAATGAAAGCAAAATCAGCATTAACCAGTATTTATGACGATAATTCTTTTGGTGGGGCAGCAGAACTCGGTATCTACACGTTAAAAAACAATGAAATTAAGGTCGCTGTTAATTCAAAGTACGACCATCATAAAGAATATAACGAAGGTCAAAGTCCCCGAAATTTTAAAGATAATACAGTTGTTTATGCACTTGAAGACTCTTGGAAAGTAACACCCAAGATGACTATGGTTGGTGGTATTGGTTATTATTCAAGGTATGGGATACAGGCAGATGATTATAACTCAACAAAAGATTCGGTTTATACTTTCCCCAAAAGCGATGACAACACATTTAACTATCAGGCAGGGTTGTTCTTCGAACCAAAGCAAAATCAGTCCCTTTATTTTACCCTGGCGCATAAATCAAGGTTCGCTACCATGAAAGACCGCTACTCTTATAGGTTTGGAACAGCAATCCCGAATCCCGATTTACATTCCGAACAATCTTTGAATTCCGAAATAGGTTATACTGGTACATTAAACACCTTTCAGTGGTCTTTTGCAGGATTTTACAACTTCATAGATAATACTATTCAACAAGTGGATAATGTAACCCCGGGCGTTTACCAACTTCAAAATACAGGCAAAGCTGAATTTCGTGGTATTGAGGGAGCTTTAGGATGGAATATTTCATCACTTTTTTCTATAGGCTCTTCTTATACCCTTATCGACAAAAAAAAACATTTCCAATCCTATTTTTAAAATTTACAGACGTTCCTAAACATAAGGTTATTGGATATGCTAAAATTGAGAAAGCAGGGTTATTTTATGCTATGGTGGAGGTGGAATACAATTCTGACCGATATAGTACCAGCGATGGAAAATTCACAGCTCCACCTTATACACTTTTCAACCTTAATGCAGAATATTATACTCTTAAATATGTGTCCATTAAAGCAGGAATTCACAACATATTCGACAAATTGTATTACGTAACCGAAGGTTATCCTGAAGAAGGACGGACGGTTTACTTATCGTTGACTTATAAATTTTCAAAATAATGGCATTATCTTCTAATAATGAAGTATGGATGAAGGCATCGGTTGCAGGAAGCTTGTGGGCAGCTTTCGAAATAGTGATAGGAAGTTTCCTGCACAACCTTCATTTTCCATTTACCGGAATGGTAATGGCTTCCATTGGAGTTATATTATTGACATCATTTTCTGTAATGTGGAAAATGAAGGGTATTTTCTGGAGGGCTGCCCTTGTATGTGCTTTAATGAAATCAATTTCACCCAGCGCAGTTATACTTGGCCCGATGGCAGGAATAATGCTTGAAGGTTTACTAATGCAGTTGTTCGTGTCGGTCTTAGGACGAAATATGATTGGCTACATTTTAGGAGGAATCTTTGCACTATTTTCGCTTTTGATACATAAAAGCATTAGGCATGTTATTATCATACGGGTTCGATTTTGTGGTTATCCTTGACAACATGGTAGCTTTTGTACTTAAATTCTTTTCAATCAAAAACATTGACCCGATACACTTGCTTTACTATTATTCTGCAATTCTAGTATGTTTTGGGCATAATATCTTCTTTGTTAGGATATTATTTTGGATATAAAGCACGTATTATTCAACCTTCTTCAAAAACATATATTGAAGTTTCTGTTGAGGCTCATCAGAAATTTGAAGAATCTGAATCGAAAGGGCTTATGTACTTATTCGCAGTAATTCCCCTGGTAATTTTAAGTTGTTTTTAATTTCAGGTTATGGAATCATTTTGTCATTAATTTTCCACCCTTCTGTTTCTCATATTATCTATGTTTTTTATCCCAAAGGATTAAAGCCACTTTACAAGCCGTCTGTTCTCCTGAATTTTGCAATACTATTGGTGATTTCCATATTTTTCTTTGACTATAGGCATTCTGGTATC
>JAAUTT010000268.1 GCA_012031335.1 Bacteroidales bacterium
CATATGGGTGTACATTGGCACTTATACCCAAAAAGAACCGCATGTAAGTGGCAAAGCCGAAGGAATATATATTTATGAAATGAATACATCTACCGGAGCTTTAACCTATGTAGCCACTTCACCTCCTACAGTTAATCCCTCGTATGTAGCTCTGCATCCGAATGGCAAATGGCTTTTTGCAGCTAACGAAACCGGCGATGGCAAATTAAGTGCTTTTTATATTGATCGCGAAAAGAAACAGCTTGTATTTATCAATTCTGTTTCGTCGCATGGCAGCGCCTCCTGTTATGTAAGCATTGACCATACGGGGAAATATGTTATGACAGCCAATTACAGCTCCGGCACTGTTGCTCTTTATCCTTTGGATGAAAACGGCAGACTCCGGGAAGCGACTTCTGTTCACAAACACGAAGGCAAAGGACCCGATTCCCGTCAGGAAGGTCCGCACGCCCATATGATTGTACCTGCCAAAATATCCCCTTATGTTTATGCAGTCGATCTGGGAATTGACCAGGTAATGATTTATGCGCTCGATCCTTCAAGATCTACCCTTACCCTGACAGGTAGTTATAAAACCAAAGCAGGGGCAGGCCCGCGACATATTGCCCTGCACCACAATAACCGTTGGGCATACATTATTAATGAGCTGAACGGCACCATTGAAGCCTGCACTGTCGATGCCAGAACGGCATTGCTATCCCGGTTTCAGGATATATCTACCCTTCCAGTCGGAGAAAGTCGTAAGGCAGGTTGCGCCGATATCCACATCACGCCATCGGGCAAATATCTTTACGCCACCAACCGGGGAGAAATCAATACCATCGCTATGTACAGTATCGGGGAGGACGGGAAGCTAACACTTTTGGGACATCAGCCTGTGAAGGGCCGCACTCCGAGGAGCTTTGCCATTGACCCTACCGGATCCTTTTTATTGGTTGCCAATCAGGATTCGGATAATGTTGTAACCTTTAAAATTGACCCCAAAACCGGAAAACTTATCGATACAGGTATTGAATCGAAAATCCCCACTCCTGTGTGTATTAAATTTGAGTAATTAACAGCCTTCAGAATATATGCAACGCCGAAATTTTATCAAGATATCCGCATTGTCTGCAACAGCGGTGAACATGGGGTTTATAAAACCCTTCTCGAAACCAACTTTACCTAAAACATGGGCATGGTGCAGTATTGACAATAAGTTGAGCGACGATGCCATGCTGGCATTTTTCGAAAGATACCGCTCGGCAGGAGTTACAGGAATACTCTCTTCGGGAAGCAATGAATTGTATCAAAGGGCGTCTACTTTGGCCCGCAGGAGCGGTGTTGAACTACATGCCTGGCGATGGACATTGAACAGAGGGCAATATATCAAAACCCATCCCAACTGGTATGCTGTTAACAGAAAAGGCGAATCGTGTGCAGGAGAAAATCCCCCGTATGTGGATTATTACCGCTGGCTGTGTCCTTCGCGCGATGAAGTGAAAGAGGTGATTGCCCGGGATTATGAAACTTTATGCGACATACCCGATTTGCCGGGAGTGCATCTGGATTATGTGAGATACTGCGACATTTACCTGCCCAAAGAGCTGCAACCCAAATATAACCTGGTTCAGGATCACGAAATGCCCGAATTCGATTATTGCTATTGTACCGAATGCCGCAGGCTCTTTAAGGAAGAAAATGGCACAGATCCGCTTGAAATAAAAGATCCGGCTGCTGATAAGGCTTGGCACGAATTCAGGTTAAACCAGGTAGTGAAGCTTGTAAATCATATAGTTGAAAGCGTACATAAAAAAGGCAAGATCATCACAGGTGCGGTATTCCCCACCCCTGCCATGTCGCGAACTATGGTGCGGCAAAACTGGGCAAAATTCAATCTTGATGCTTATATGCCGATGGTGTACCAGAATTTATACGGAGAACCCGTTGAGTGGATTGGCAATTGTATCAAGGAATCGATCGCTGAACTTCCTGCCGGCACTCCGGTTTATGCCGGGATCTTCAGAGGAGCGGTTAAAGAAGATGAATTACAGAAAATCCACCGAATGGTTAAACAGAAGGGCGGAGCAGGTCTGAGTTTTTTCACCGCAGAAAGCCTTGCCGATGCTGACCTGAACATAATTCGTTCATTTTGATGATCGGGGTGTTTTCCACGTTCGTCCGGAATGGTCGATATGCCAAAGCCAGGGAGATTCTTCCTTAAAAGCTACCGCTTCGAATATGGTTAAGGCAGTTTTCACTTCTGCGTTAAACTGAAATGTTTCACCAGATTGCCCGGTTAACTCCGACATGTAGGAAGCAAACTTTTTATTTTGTGCAAAGTACTTCCGCTGGGCATGGTAAATTTTCCGGAGTTCCGATTTAACAACTTCATCAGGATCGGGTTTAAAAGCAACATTGGAAGTACCTGCAATCGTATTTGTAAAAAATAAATAACCCCATTTCTCGGGCTGATGCATATCTATTTCCCCCTGAGGTGACCAAACCCAGTTATCCTCTGGTAAAGGTTTGCCAGTAATGGTATTCGTTTCTTTAACATACTTTCCGCTCACAATCCTGGTTTTCCATTCCACACGCGAAAAGTTAATCCTCCAGATATCCCCTTCTTTGGGCATGCCTGTAGCGCAATACACCATAAAGGACTGCAAGGGGAAAGCAATTTCGACCATCCAGGCGGTATCAGAATCGGAGGGATTGTTTATTGATCCTTTTATGGAAACAGCAGTCTTCAATCCGGTAAAATCCCAATCGGTAAGGTAGGGACCGCCATCGCGGTATGGTTTAATAAGCAGCAGGTCCCAGACTGTATTGAGGGCATTCATTTCAAATTCGAAATAACCATGTGTGTCTCCATCGGGATCGATAAAAACTTCGAAGTCGTTGTCATGGAAAATAACTGCATCGCGTTGTGTAATGCTAGCCCACACATGCGGTTCTTCCAATTCGGCATAAACATACAGGTACTGTTTATCCCATATCATCTTAGCCCTGGTTTTCCATTTGGGTTCGGGTTTCCTTGCCCCTTCGATATCCGTAAAAAAACTTGTCCAGGGAACGGCATCCCATACCTCTTCATTGGCATGTCCGTCAATTGTTATTTCCGAATTGGTATAATAACAAACATACGATAACGGAAGCTCATTATTTTGAGCCTGAAGACCAATAAACAAAATGTTTAAAAAGATTATAGTTGAAATTATTTTAGTTGAAAACAGATTGGCAATTTGACCTTTCCGGACTTTTAGGAAGTTGAATTTACATGATAAAATATATCGGTTATAGTTCATTTGATTTAGTTCTGAATTATTTGACATTTATTGTTTTGTAACGATTGCTTACCGACATAATAAGGTCTTTGTTGTTGAGTAAGTAAGTTTACTTCTCAATTTCTATATCCCGAGTTTTTTAACTAACCTACTCAAATTACAAAATATAATATTATTAAAGTTCGGTAGATATGGAAAAACCTGAAAGGAAATATTATCGTGGAATTTTACATAATCAATCCCATCCAAAATATTGTGAAACTGCGGATCCTTACCCCGGCGTGATTCCTCAACTTCATTAAAGCGGAAATTTAATGATTAAGGCTGGTCACGGTCATAATTGATTCCGAATTTATTTAAATAGCTAAATTTCACTATTACATTCCTACTATGACAAAGTTTTCAATGCCATTTATAAACGGTATTCCTGAGTGGGTCAATATTTTTATATGAATCAAAATCTTTTCGTTTATTACTATTCCACCAGTCATAATAAGCTTTTGAGACAATTTCGTGCGACTCCTGAGAATGAATAAACAACTCACTAAAATCCTTTTTTTCCAGTATGGGGTTCTGGGAAGGAAACCGGCCAACCAAATACTCACTATCATTGGCGACAGCCCGGATTGATTCTATAGTCCACAATATGTACATTCCGAGTTTGCATTCCTGCATATAAAAAGAAGAAATACCATTCCGGGGAAAAATTCCTTATCAATTGTGGTTCGTTTCGGTGCAAAATCAATGCTGGTATGTCCTTATAAGTAAATGCAGGAAGTTCCGCAGAATCGTATTTACCGGACGCTAACTGTTCAATATACTGGTCTACTTTATCGTTATGGATTTCTATATCATTGTTTTTATTACAACTGACTGAAATTATCAAAGAAACAAGGATGAGGATGAGTTTAAAAGTTTTCATTGTTTGAACTTTAAATTTAACCATGATTCAAAAATGTTTGTAATACTCATGTACCGGCCTGTTAAAATTACATTGCGAGTTTGGCGGAGTTTTTCATCGAATTCATTTTCATAAAACCTTGAAAAAAATAAATCAAAATTCAATTACCCTTTTCCTTTATTTATGATTACTCAAATTTACAAAATCTATCCGATTTGCATTCTTTGTTTCCATTCTTTGGCAAGGATAGCATAAACCAAATCGTCGACCCATTTACCATGAAAGAAAATACTTTCAACGAAATGGGCTTCCTTTCTAAACCCCAATCGTTCCACCAGTTTAATCGAATCGATATTTACGGGATCAATTGATGCGATAATCCGATGTTTGTTTAGAGTATAAACCAGAAAATCGATTATAATTTTCAATGCTTCTGTTGCGTAGCCTTTTCCCCTAAAATCTTTAGATAAAGTATAGCCAATTTCAACCTGCTTATTTTCAGCATCCGACTTTAAGAAATGGAGTCCAATATCACCAATCAGCAAATTTGAGGTTTGTTCAATAATCACAAATTGATACCAGGTACCTGGCACATTCATCTCAGATGAAGTGGCGTTAATAAATGCAGCAACATCTTCGACCGATTGTGGTATCAGACTCAGATATTTATTGGTATCCGAATCGGATCGATATCGGAACATCGATTCCTTATCGTCCATGCATACTGGCCTGATATAAATTCTTTCAGTTTTAAATTCCATTATTTAATGTACTATGGTTTATTTTAATTCAAATCTTACAGTTATATTATATTCAAGTTTTATTTTTTCAAATTCAATATCAGGATCTGGGGCTCTGGAACCGTAGATATTCTTAACCGATGCACCCCTTATCAAAATTCTGGCAACTTGTCCTTTCAATTCTCCGGCCATATTGGTATTATTTACGTGCTCCAAAATATACAATGCTCGTCCCGCTTCCTGGTTTATAGCAGTTGTTAATGCTATAGCTTTTTCTTTGGCCGATTTAATTGCATCAACCTTAACTTCCTGCCTGTATTTTTCTATCTCACTATGGTCGAGTCGGTCTATTGAAATATTCGAAATCCCAAGTTTTTCTAATTCCGTAAATACTTCCCCGGCTGTTTTTGCATCAAAAACCAATAACTGATATTCCTTCATCATCAAAATATCTGATTTTACAATCCAATACTTTTGGAAGTTGCTGATAAAATCCTTAATCATTAAACACTTTGCGACATCAATTCCAATTTCCTGAAGTTTGGAAATCATTATGTTCTCTGTCTCTTCAAGAGTTTTGCCTTTTATGTCCTTATCATTAACCAGGATTCTCAAATATATTCTATCTGGCGTAATCTGTTTTTCGGCAAACCCTGTTACCTCAACAAAATTCTGATCAATAAAGTTTTTACCTGACTCTTGCCCATACGTGGTAAGCATTGCAATTGCAAAACAACAAGTTAAAATTAATTTTCCATAGCTTTTTTAACATAGGATGATGCTAAAAGCTATTACCCCCATCATTGGGGTGTTTTTTATTACACCAATTCATGAAGATCCACTTAAAACATTCATCCATTAACCTTTTGTAAGTATTTGTTTCTGTTTAGTAAGGGTTGTTGGGGAAACATCAATTTGACTGCATCAGAATAAATGTTTTGGATTTCTTCAGGATCCGATAATTGTTGTTTAATTTTAAAAGGCGAACAACTATAAATTGGATAATGTACCTGGTATCGAACTTCTTAACCTGGATCGACTTAAAGTAAAGTAAAACCAACTTTACCAAACTCCTAAGCAGACACCCTAAAACCTATGTAGGTAGTTAGCAACTATTTAGTCATTTCATTAAAATCAAATCCCTGTAAGTATGCAATCTTCCAGGTTCCATTTACCTTTTTTGCTCTTACCTTATAATTAAAATCCTTACTCCAGTCGGATTCTCCCCATGTCCATGTCAAGGTAGCATTCTCTTTGTCTATGCTTGCAAATTTGATTTCGATCTTATCCCAGGGGTTATCGTAGGGAATGTCCTGACAATTACACCACGGGTCCGACTCTGCATAGGGCGGCATTTCGCCATCTATAATTTCAATTTCTTTATTTTTAATTTTCTTATCAAGAGTTTGTACAATTTTTCGGTAGTTGTCGACAAACTCCTTATCAAACATCCTGGTTGCGGTTAATTTATCCAATTCCTTTGCAGGACTTTTAAATCCA
>JAAUTT010000269.1 GCA_012031335.1 Bacteroidales bacterium
TCTTAAATTCAGGCTTGGGCTTACTTCTTTCAAACATGTGGGGCTCTTCCCGGAACAGTCGGAAAACTGGGATTATATTTATAATAATTTGATTGCCAATGGCGATGAGCAGCAGAAAGTCCTGAATTTATTTGCCTATACGGGTGGAGCTTCACTTGCAGCCAGGGCTGCAGGAGCCGAAGTGGTTCACCTGGATTCGGTGAAACAGGTTCTTAGCTGGAGCAACGAAAATATGAAAGAATCGGGATTGGATGGGATAAGGTGGATTTGATGATGCTTTAAATTTGTAAAAGAGAAGTAAAAGAGGCAAAACATATCATGGAGTAATAATGGATCCACCTGCTTATGGTCGCGGTCCTGAAGGCGAGAAATGGATTTTAGAGCAACAAATTGATGAAATTATATCTTTAGCTTCTCAATTATTAGTGCCTAAAGAATCATTTTTTGTATAAACCTATACTCTTTGGGATTATCCAGCCTTATTGCAGAGAATATAGTAAATCAATACTTCACAGAAACAGAAAACCTGGAAAAAGGTGAGATTTTTGTTCCTGATCAATTCGGACGTAAACTACCTTTAGGTACTTTTCTTAGATTTTCCAGATGATAATTCAAGTGGTTAATCGACTTTAATATGTCCCCAGTTTTCGCCTGAACGAATCCTGTTAAGTTGGGTATGAGTAATTCCAAATTCCTTGGCGATTTTGTAAAGTTTATTTTTACCTCTTTTAAGCTTCAGTTTTAATCTTATAACCTCTGTCTCTGTAAGCTTTGCATTGGTAATAACTCCTTTTCGGCGGGAATTAATTACATTAGGATTTACAATATTGTGGGAAGTTAGTTCTTCCTGGGTTACCCATTTCAGGTTTTTGAAAAAATTATTGTCTTTCACAAAATTGAGATGAATAACAAACTTGTGCTCCGGGGAAGGTTGTTCACAGAAAAGTTCTGCCACAAGCCGGTGAACGGGTTTGGATATTTTATGTTTCCAATCGATATTCGATTTAAAGGTGAAATACCTGTAACCTTTAACATTTGCAGATTTCAACACTTTCCAATCGTTACTCGATTTCTTAAAAATCCTAATTCGTCCATAATTGGAAACCTGGTAAATTTCTACTTCATTGATTCCGTTGAAATTTATGGGTTTCCACTCCTCATTCCAAAATGTAGTTGCAGTCATAGTTTTGTTGACAAGTAATTCATTAGATAAAATATATTATCTAACCGCAATTATAATAAAATATTTGTAATACCTAGCTAAAAAGCAGTTAGAATTTCAAAGTTTTATATGGAAAATTATTGATAATATATCTGTTTTTGAATCATTCGTATTAAGAGTTTTCTGTTAATCGGCTTTGCTATGTAATCGTCAAAGCCCTGTTCAAGGCACTTTAGGTTATCTTCGGCCATTGCAAAAGCTGTTTGAGCAATAATTGGGATTGAAGGATTTTGTTCTTTAATAGCTTTCATAGCTTCGTACCCACTAATTCCAGGTAAGCGTATATCCATAAGAATGAGATTAATATCTTTGTTGGAGGAGAATACCCTTATTGCATCTTCTCCTGATCCAGCGTGAATAATGATTGCTTCTGTTGGTTCGAGTATTGTATACAGGTATTCAAAATTAATTTCGTCATCTTCTACTATCAAAATAATTTTATCGTTGAGTTTAGGTTCCTGTTGTAAAGTTTCAGGTTCAGGTTCAATTATTCTCCTGTTAACCGGCAGATAAGGGAGTGTAAAATAGAAAGTTGACCCTTTGTCGGGTTCGGATTCAAACCAAATATTACCCCCCATTAATTTCACCAAACCTTCTGATATGGAAAGACCTAAACCTGTACCTCCGAATTTTCGTGTTGAAGAATCATCGACTTGTCTGAACCGTTCAAAAACCAGGTGATATTGTTCAATGGGAATTCCTATTCCAGTATCCTTAATGTAAAATTCAATGTTTTTGTTGTCCGAAATTTTATATCCGATAACGATTTCACCTTCAAATGTAAACTTAAATGCATTATCCAGGAGATTCATTAGAATTTGTCTCAATCTGGATTCGTCGCTATATACTTTGGCATATTCTTCTTCTAGCGGTAAATCAAGTTTTATGAGCAAGTTGCTCTTTTCGAGCATCACCTTATCATTCTGATAAAAGAGGTAAATATCACGCATTGCTGAATTAATATTACACTCTTTGGTGTCTATTTTAACCTGATTGGCTTCAATTTTAGAGATATCAATAATATCATTTATAATCTGAAGCAATTGTTTGCTGCTTTTGCTTATGATTCCAATATATTGTTCACGGATAGCACTATCCAGGGTTGGGTCGTTCAATAATTCGATGAAGCCCAGAATGCCATTCATCGGTGTTCTTATTTCATGAGAAATATTAGCCAAAAAAGCTGATTTTAAATTATCACTTTCCATGGCTTTTTCTTTTGCTCTGACCAGAGCATCCTCGGTTTCTTTCTGTTCCGTTATATCTGAAGCAATTCCGGCAATTCTGTATACTTTCCCTTCGCCGTCATACACCGGGTGAATGCGCGACCAGAGCCAACGGATGCTTCCATCGGATTTAATAATGCGATATTGTTCGGAGAAGGTTTTTAAATTTGAAAATATTCCGAAATCAATCCATTTAGAATAACGATTTCTATCGTCGGGGTGTACCCATTTATCGAGATTTTGAGGATTGTCAAAAATTTCACTACGACTTCTGCCCCAAACTTTTTCGAAAGAAGGATTTATATAAATGAGATCATTTTGATCACGTAGCCAAAAAGCATCGTTAGTATTTTCGGCCAATTCTCTAAACTTTTCTTCACTGTCGATAAGCTTGTCATTTATTTTTCTCAGATCGATATTTCTCCTTTGTATTTCTTCATTCACATATTTGAGTTCGTCATTAGTGGCTTTCAGCTCCTCCTCAGCAGCAACAAGTTCTTCGTTTTTAAAGCGCAAGGCCATTTCAAATTCTTTTCTTTCGTGAATATCGGTAATTATTAGAAGAACCTTTTTTTTACCTGTTTCCTCATCGAAAATAAAATGCACGGATAAAAGACTTGTGATAATTTGCCCACTGTTATTAACTATGGGTACTTCCCCCTTAAACTCCTTATTTGAATTATTGAGATACTGGATTTGATTTAACAACTGTTCATTGCTGGTGTTATGCAGAAAATCGAAAAATACACTGTTAATTACAAGATCTTTTGATAAACCAAAAATACATTCGCCGCCATAGCTAAATTCGGTAACGATAAGATCTTTTTCAGCCTGTTCAAGCATTATGAAGGCAATGTTACTGGCCTCATCAAAAAAAGTTTTAACCTTTCCTCGCTCTCCTGAAGGGTGCTGTATAATTTCTGAAGGGATTCACTGTTCTTTTGAATTATTTTTTCAGCTTCCCGAAGCGCGGAATTGTGCCGTTTTATTTCTTGTTCAGCCTCTTTAAGTTTAGTTATATCTGTTTGTGTGCCAATTATTTTTGTAACTTTTCCTTCTTCATTCCTGTTTGTTATTTTAGCCCGGCATAACAACCATTTCCAAGTATTGGGTTTGGTTAAAATTCGATATTCAATATGGATTTGATTTGATTCACCTTTAGCGCATAATTTTTAAAAGTTGCATTGCCGTTTTACGATCATCGGGATGCATTCTGTTTTCCCATTCAATAAAATTATCGGCAAATTCGTAGGGTTCGTATCCCAGAATGTTATAGAAATTAGCGTCAAGAAATAATCTGTTTGAAGGAACTTTCCATTCCCAGATACAATCGCTGGCAGCTTCCATTGCCATACTCAAACGCTCTTTACTGGTAGATTTTAAAATTTCGACGACTTTTAAATCAGTTATATCCCTTAAACATCCAATTATAGCCTCTACGTTACCCTCTGCATTTCTTAAATAGCGGTGTGAATCACTATACCATAAAAATTTACCTGGTTTGGTACGGCAACGGTAATCAATTGAAGAAGTTTTTATAATGATAATTATTTTCAGAAGACGCACTTGTCCAATGCTTTTCAAAGTTTTCTCTATCCTCGGGATGTATAATATCGGATAATGCTGAATATTTTTTATTTATTAGTTCATCGGGAGAAATTCCAAAGTGTTCCTTTATCGCAGGGTTTATGTACAGGAACGCTGACTTACCTGTTTCATAAAAGTAATGAATATCAGGAGAATAATCCAGCATTTTATTAAACAAGTCCACCATTATTGTGCATGTTAGCTTGGTTAGGTTAATTTACAGAAAATCCTTCAGATTTACCTCTAAACCTTGAATAATTAATTAAGAATTGTTGAGCATATTGGTTAAAGGGAAATTATCTGATGATTCAGGCTGCTTTTTAAAGCGACATTAATAATTTTAATTCCCATTAAAGCTTCCTCTGGTTTAACCTTCAAAGGCTCCTTGTTAACAATTACACCATATAAATTATTATAAAAGGCTTGTAGTCCCCGGGTATAGTTTCAATTTTTCCGGTATAGTGAAGACCTGAGATTTCGGTATTAAGTATTCCCCAGTTGGTTTCTGGGTCTTTTCCCCAGTTTTGATCAACAGGTTTTTCACCAGCCTTCAGAGCCTCTTCCTGAGGATCTATTCCATATTTAATAAAAGAACCATGTGTACCATGAAGCATATACCGGGGACCTTGTTCTCGTACCAGATAACTACCTTTAAGGGTAACTTTAATTTCAGGATAATAAAGTTTAACCTCATATGAATCATCAACCTTTCCCCCGGATCTAAGAATGCGGATATCGGCATAAACACCTGTTGGATAGCCAAAAAGTACAATTGCCTGATCGATCATATGAGAACCCAGGTTAAAAAGTGTACCGGTTCCTGTATCAGGGTTCTCTTTCCATGTATCTTCCTGAATATAATTCCGGTAACGGTCAAAATGAGATTCGAATTCTACAAGTCTTCCCAACAATTTTTGTTTTATTACCTCCTGAATGGTCAAGAAATCACCATCCCACCTTCGGTTTTGAAAAACACTCAGAACCAGGTTTTTTTTATAGGCCAGCTCAATTAGTTTTTCCCCCTGTTCAATGGTTTGTGTAAAGGGTTTTTTCTACCACAACATGTTTACCCGATTCCAGGGCTTGCCATACCAGATCGAAGTGAGTATTATCCGGTGTATTCACTATTACCAGGTTTATATCCGGATCAGAAAGCATCTCAGTAAAAGATGAGACACTATTTATTTCGGGGTATAAGGATGCAGCTTCTTTCCGGCTACGTTCCGTTACAGTTTTGAGCAAAAATCCACTATTAGAACTTAATAAGGGCGCGTGGAATACTTTTCCCGACATCCCAAAGGATGCCAGTCCCGTTATAATTTTTTGAGACATACTAAAAATTTAAATTCGATATTAAAATAGCAAAAAGAAACAAACTGATAAAGCCTGCGTTCTCATGTTTATTATTTTTGGCATTCAAAACTAATTTAGCATTTTTTATGTATTCAATTATTCCATTATCCTTCTTTGTTTTAACTGCAATCAATGCTTGTTCTTACGAAAAAGAAAAAATCCGGTTGGATATAAAATTGAAGAAAGATATATTTTACCTGAAGAGCTTTCTGAAACTTCGGGTATAATTTCTTATAATAATCATATCTGGACCTTTAATGATAGCGGAGGCAAGCCGGTTATTTACTCTTATAGTAGAGAGAAAGACAGTATAATTCAAATGATTACACTCGATAATACTATAAATAAGGACTGGGAAGACATTGCTCAGGATAAGAACTATATTTATATTGGCGATTTTGGTAATAATATGGGTACCCGGGATTCATTAATAATTTACCGGATCAATAAATCGTCCATTCCCTTACAAGGAAATACTACCATTATTCCTGATAGAATAATATACAAATATCCCGATTACACTCCCGAGAAATTTCCTGTTTCATTCAGCGCCTTTGACTGCGAAGCTATGATTACATATAACGATAGTTTATATGTTTTTACTAAAAATTGGACTGATGGAACAACAACCATATATGGTGTGCCAAATGTCCCTGGAGTATTTACAGCAAAAATGATTAAACAATTAAATGCCCAGGGTTTAATAACTGGCGCAGATTATGTTGATAACAAGCTAATTTTAATTGGTTACAGTAATTTTATTCCATTTTTGTGGTACTTTAGTACTAATGATTTATATACGCTTAACGAGAAAAATGGTATTCGTATTGAATTAAACGATATTGCAACCTATCAGACTGAAGGAATTTGTATTGATGGTGATAAAGTCTTTATTACTTCTGAAAAAACCAGGTCTCCGGCTCAACTTCTTCAGATTGATTTGGAAGAGTAAAATTAATTTTCGAAAACAGAAAATTATCAACAGTTTTTAAAAAGGTGTTTTTTTAATTAATTCAACC
>JAAUTT010000270.1 GCA_012031335.1 Bacteroidales bacterium
TTGAAGGAGAAAGTGTTACAATCTCTTTTGTATTGTTCTGAGCGCTGAAATTATCGGCTTCGCTGAAGACAAGCATTGTAAAAGCGAAGATTGAAAAATCCATATGACGAACAACACGAGAACTATCCATTTTGACGTGCCTGAAACGGATAAGCAGTTTTAAGCCAAGATAGATAAGACCTGCGATAGGCAGCACCAGAATGATAAAAAGCAGGAATAACATGGTATCGGCAGTAATTGGACTGATAATACTGTGAAGAAAATCCTGTACGGAAGTAAAATAGTCGTTAAACTCCCCATGTATGGCAAAATTTTTAAAATAAAGCGCGCCAATGATGGCAACTGAAAAAAATACTGCCAGCAGAACGAGCATAATGCCCAGGATATACCTGAGTACATGGACAACACCACGAATGAGTACACCCAGGAAATTTAAGATCTCCCTGAAAAAATCGCCGGTTCTGTTCCATGCCGAATCGGGCTTGTTCATATTGGATCGGATATGGGTGAATTCTTCCCTTACGGTTTTTTCGATATTGCTCAGGTTGATATCTTTTCCGCGCATTTCGAGTTTCTGGGCCGAAGTTCTGGCGGCGGGGACAACAATCCAGAGTATTGGATAAATGATAAAGGATACACCTCCTGCAAAGATTAAAGCAATGAAGATAATGCGGAAGAAAACCGGATCGATATCGAAATAGGCACCCAAACCGCTCGACACACCACCTATCACTGAGTTTTCGACATCGCGGTATAACCTGCGCGAAGATCTTTTTCCTGTATAAGGAGCTGATTCGGCAGGTTCGCTTTCGTAGGATGCGCTGTCGGAAGCAGCAATGTCTTCGGGAGTACCCAGGATGGAAAGGATCTCTTCAACATCGTCGATTGTGACCGATTGCTTTATGTCGTTTATTTTAGGTTGAAGAAGCTCGGCTATGCGGGCCTCGATATCGGTCACTATTTCACGGCTTTCGCTGGAGTTTCCGAAATAATGATTCAGGGATTCGAGGTAGCCTTTAAGTTTCTCATATGCATCTTCGTCGATATGAAAAACTATACCACTGATATTAATGATTACTGTCTTTTTCATGGTATTAATTATTTTTGATAGGAGGTTCTAATTGAAGTTACAGATTCGATAAGTTCGTTCCAGGCTTCATTCAGTTCGCTCAGAAACTGTTTCCCGGTTTCGGTAATGGAATAGTACTTACGGGGAGGTCCCTGAGGGGATTCTTCCCAGCGGTAGCTTAACAATCCGGCATTTTTCTGCCGGGTTAACAGGGGGTATAAAGTACCTTCCACAACAATCATTTGAGAACCTTTTAACTGGTTGATGATATCGGTGGCATAAGCGTCATTCTGATTCAGAATAAGCAGGATACAATATTCCAGGACCCCTTTCCTCATTTGTGCTTTTGCATTGTCTGAGTTCATGGTAATGAGATTTACTGTTATTTAACTGGTAAAATGATCCACAGGAGCAGGTAAAATAAAAGGCCTGCGCCAAAACCAAAAAAGAGAACGATAAACAGGATACGAAGAATAACCGGATCTATCTTCCAGTATTCACCCAACCCACCGCATACACCGCCGATTACCTTATTCTTGCTGATGCGGTATACGCGTTTTACTTCATCGTTGTAAGTGTCGTTGCCGGTGTATCCGTAACTGATCTTAAAACCCAGCTGGGTAAAACGTTCTGAACATCGGCAAGCGTAATAACCTGTTTCCCGGCACCCAGCAATTCATTGAATTTGGCTGCAAGTAAAACTTCGGTCTGTTTGTCGCCCTGTTTTCCCTGACGGAACAAGCTCTCGCGCATTGTCGAAAATGCATCTTCCTCCATATTGAAGAGTATGCCGTTGATATGAATGGTAATTACTTTTTTCATGGTGATTAAATATTATGTTATGCTAAATAAATTACTATGCAAAGATATATATTTTTCATTATACTATGCTATACATAGTAGTAATTTTTTGAGAGTATTTTTTTATTTTAAACAAATACCTTAATTTTCCAGCAAACAAAACCTTCGTAAATGACCGGAATACTGCAAAAAATGGACACCTGCTGGGAGCAACCTGTTGGGTACAGGCTCAGCCTGGACAAAGAAACAATTGATATGAATGCGTTATTGGGAAGAAAAATAAGTATCATTTGGCATCAGAAAATTTATTGTTTACATTGCGGGAAGGCAACAAAGAAGTCGTTCGGGCAAGGGTACTGCTATCCGTGTTTTATGACGGCTCCGGAAAATGATGTCTGCGTTCTGAGTCCCGAAAAGTGTCAGGCACACCTGGGCATTGCGCGCGATATGATTTTTCAGAAAACATTGTCTGCAGGACCACATCGTTTATCTGGCCCTTTCGAGCGACATAAAAGTAGGTGTAACAAGACAATCGCAGGTCCCAACGCGGTGGATCGACCAGGGCGCATGGCGTGCCATTTGTCTGGCAAAAACGCCAAACCGCTACACAGCCGGCATCATAGAGGTAGAACTGAAGAAAATAATGCCCGATAAAACCAACTGGCGTAACATGCTTAAGCACGTAATTGACACCTCCCGCGATCTCCTGCAGGAAAAACAGCGGATAGCCGGATTACTGAGCAGTGAATTAACTCAGTATATTTCACCCGACAATACATTATGGGAAATACAGTATCCGGTGTTGGATTATCCTGTTAAGCCCGAGAGCATCGATCTTGAAAAAACAAACTGTATCTCCGGTATTCTAAAGGGAATAAAAGGACAATATCTGCTGTTTGAGGGCGGTAAATGCCTTAACATTCGAAAGCACGGAGGATTTGAAGTTGAGTTTACGGTGATTTGAAAAAAGACATACCGAATTACTAATAAATTAATTGAAAAAGGCTTTTAAGGAATAGTTGTGTTTACAGTCGTCAGTCCACAGACGTCAGACCATAGCCAACAGCCACTAGCCAGATCAAACTATACAAGGTCAGGTTATCTTTCAAAGCCTTATGGGCTGTGGACTGTTAACTGGGCTCAGTCGACCAGGTGTTATGCCTATTGACTATACGCCTGCTTCAATAAAAAAATTACAAATTCTAAAGAAGTGGGTTAAAGGTTGAAATAATAAAAACACGAAGTCCCAAAGACACTAAAATACAAATAGATACTGAAAATAATCCTCACTAAACACCCCTCAGTTTGGATAAAAAAGCCCGGATACTTTTTTTTATGTTCACTATCTCGATTACCTCAAAAAATCCAAGGAAGTAAAGTATAACAGGGAATAATGCCAGGAGAAGAAATTTAAACAAAAACTGCAAAATAATATTCGGCAACTCAATAAGATTTACTCCCAGGAAAATAGCAATTCCAACCACAAAAACTAATAAAATTTTATTCCATTCATAATTGACCTTCATGAATTTACCAGACATTAACGTCAATACGGAAGTATAGGTAATTTGGGCAACAACAACAGAAATCGCTGCACCTGTCATTCCATAACGGGGGATAAGTAACATATTGAGTCCAATGTTAATCGGAACCGCCAGAGAAGAAGGGATCAGATAATACTGTGTCTTGTTTTTTAAAACAAACCAGCCTGGACAAAATAATTCATCCCCATAATCATAAAGCTCAAAGACAATAAGGGTACGATATCAAGGCCCGCCCAGTAGTTTTTATCCGTTACAACAATCCATAGCAGATCGCGGAATAAAAAAACAAAAAGCCCAAAATTAGAAACCCAATCAAAAAACTGTAATAGGTAAGCATTTTACGATAATACCTGATATTATCGACCTCCTTTTCATTATTCATGATAGAAGGGAAATAGCTCATCCCAATGGTTTGTACAAAAATCAGATTTATAAAATTAGCTATCCGAAAACCAAATCCATACTTGCCTAATTCTTCAGGAGTACTTAACCAATTAAGCATAAATCTGTCGGTAATGGAAAAAACAGTATATCCCAAAGTAGAAATAACATGAGGAAAACCAAACCGTAATGACTGCATAAGGGCATATTTTGAAAAAGCAAATGTACAACGTGGGATAATGATGTGAAAAACCGCAATAATTATCACTATAGATACGCCAATAAGCCGGGCTGTGAGGAACCCGGTGATTCCCATGTCCAAATTAATTACAAAATAAATAGTTGTAGCGAATGAAATAACTAATTTCAAAGCATTATAAGAAAGATAAGAAAAAGCCTTCTTTTCATATTGGAGTACCTGCAAAGGAAGAACATATAAAATCTCAACCACAATAATACCTAAGGTGATTTGCAGATTAACACTCTGATCCTTTGATCCAACGAGCATTTGAGCAAGTTCTTCGGAAAAAGCAATAATGGAAGAATGGAAACACAGAAAGCCAAAGACTTCCCATGAAATTATTGAAAAGAAAAATACCATAAGTACCCCTCTCCTTTTCCAGATAAAAAAAACGCTGGTGCCCCACAGCAACACCATAATTAAAAAAAGGCTGTTAAAAATAATATGATAGTTTCGAAATAAACAAGATGCCCAAATTCGCCGATAGGGATATGACTCTGATAAACAGGAATCAGAATAAAACCGAGTACTTTATTCAGAATGCTGCCAAAACCATAAACAGCAGTTTGCTTACCCAGGTCCCTGATTTTATCAATCATAATTTCCGATATTATTTCTGAGGAGTCATTTCAAAAAGGATTTCACTGCAGGAAAAAGTACCTGTAAAACATTCTTCGTAATACTCCTGCATAAATCCGTTAAGATTAAAAACGACTGTAAAAATCCATTTCTTTATCAGATTACGGATCAGAAACTGAGATTTAAACACAAGCTTTCTTTTTGTAATATGGAATTTACAGGTATTATAAAAATTGGGAACAGTTCTTTTCAATTTTGATGTATTGGAGGCGTAATAATCAAACGTATATAAACCGAAAAACTTTTTTATGCGTCAGGTCGGAAAAATAATGCGGATTAGAAAAATGAGGTACCACAACCCTGTGAATGCCCTCAGGTTTTAAAACCCTGTGAATTTCGGATATTAAAAATTCAAGATTCGAAATATGTTCCAGAAAATGCACGGAAGTAATTTCGTCTACAGAATTATCCGGGATAAAAGGTAATCCTTCCTCAAGATTGGCCACAATATCAACTCCGGGAACAGCAATAGCATCTATTCCAATAGCTCCGGGTTGTTTAGAAGGACCGCATCCTAATTCCAATATAATTTTTTCGTGCGATTGCACCAGTTTTAGGTATTCTTCAGTTTCCATGTTATTTCCCTGTTTATTATTTCCGAGAGTTTCTCAAAACAAACCTGCCGGCTATATTTATTCAAAGCATCGTTTCGTCCTTCATTACCCATGGTAATTCTTAGCGAATTATTTTCCAGGAGAAGCGTTAAATATTTTATCCATTCCTCATCATTTCCTGCCAAAAAACCGTTTCTTCCGTGATCTACAATTTCGGAGTTAATTCCAACCGGACTGGCAATTACGGGAATACCTCCTGCCATATACTGAAATAATTTATATCCACCCTTGCCCTTGGAATAATTGTCATGATCAAGTGGCATGATTCCAATATCCATTTTCGCGATACACTCTGTTTCCGAATCATAACTCCAGGCAACATTTTCGATGGGTAAATTCCATGCTTGAAAGTCATTACCTCCACCCACAAATAAATATTTAACCTTAAAATTATTACTGATCTGGGCGAAAACATTGGCCAACGGTTCCAGAAACTTCGAAGTATAGGGGGAACCGATCCATCCAATTGTAACAGTGCTGTTATCAGGATTTTGTTTAGGAATATACCTCCCCGTATCAATCGGTGTGGTTATTACCGAGACCTTTGAATAGCCTTCGTGCCGGCAGAAGTTATAAAGCTCAGGAGAAGAAACAATAATATGGTCGGCAGCGCTTAAAACAAGCTTTGTTTTATCAAAGTTTATATGCTTACCGGGAGCATCGAGATAGATGGCATCATCAAAATCAAAGATTACGGTTGTTTTCCTTGCTCTGAGAATTTTAATAAGCGCTGCTTTTAAAAAAAAACGCTGAATAAAAACGAGGTCGTACCGAAAAAAAATATAGCCATTACCTGCTTAAAAAAATACAACCGCTTTAAAAAAGGGAAAATAAGTACTTTGTACATAGTATTTTCTCTTTTAACCGGAATCCGGGGTAGCCAGGTTATATCCAGATTTAAGAGCTCCTTAAACATATTAAAATATAAAACAGCTCTGATCCTGCTGCTCGCATGATCAAAAGAACCATCGGTAAGAATCAGTGTTTTTATTTTTTGTTCAAGACTGGAAATTTTTCTGCACAAAAGTAAAAAATACATTGTTGTCCGGTAAAAATTTATCATGACTGAATTATTTAAGATTTACCTGCGGTGAGACCTGCTTCGCCTAAGTT
>JAAUTT010000271.1 GCA_012031335.1 Bacteroidales bacterium
GATATTTCGATTTAAAATCTCCGTAAGCGCTGCGATTTTATTATCAGGGAACTCTCCGCATAAATTTTTATTGTCAAATGCATCAGCTTCGGCAGTACCCCATTTTACTGACCGGCCAGCAATTTTGATGAGTTCTGCGATGCTGTTATAAAGAGTATCCTTCACATCTTGAGGAATTTCAATAGCAACAAACAATCTCATTACCGGATAATAAAACCTTTATGCAGGGTTGGCAAGCTTTTTCCCGTTGTACCCTGTTTTATTATAAGAATTATTCTGGGTATTTCACCGGCATTGATAAAATCAATGTTGTTTGCAAGTATGTTTGCTGAAAACTTTTGTTCGCCGTTTTGATTAATGAAAGTATCGAGTGTAAATCTGCCGCCGGTGATTATTCGTGTTCCTTTTTCAGATATTTTGACATAATTTCTGCAAGATTGTCCCATACCGTTACATTAAAGTAATTGACTGCATTTTCTTTTTTACCGTCTTTCATTTTGAAATAGTTATTTGCCAGACTAAATTTTTAAAACAGCTTTTCCCTTTGAAGTGTATTTAAATTCTGCATCTCGTGTGATTCTTCCTTCTACTACGATAAAATTGAAATTATTCATTTCATACCTCTTTTAGAATTGTTTTAAATTTCTAACAGCCGCGTTTAAAAATTATCCGATAGATAAAATAAAAAAATCAAAATTTTATTGTATAATTTTTTTGAGGGTGCAAATATAATAGTTATACAATAAAGTTCGAACTAATTGACTGATAATTGTAAACTTTTTCTATAACATCGGCAAAAACATCGGCTACAGTAAGTACTTTAATTTTTGAACATTCTTTGCGAAGTGGAATAGTATCACTAACAAGAAGTTCCTTTAACTGACTTTTTTCAAGCCGTTCGTAGGCCGGATCGGATAATACAGGATGTGTAGTTACGGCTCTTACCGAATTGGCTCCCATATCCATCATTAGGTCGGCCGCCATAGTAATGGTACCAGCCGTATCAATCATATCATCAACTATCACCACATCTTTTCCGGAGACTTCACCGATCACCCTAATTTCTTCAACAACATTTGGTTTTTTGCGGAGTTTATAACAAATTACCATTTCGGCATTGAGAAAGCGGGAATAGGCGTTAGCTCTTTTAGTACCGCCCATATCGGGAGCTGCAATTACCATATTTTCAAGCCCCAGATTACGAATATAGGGAACAAAAATAGGAGATGCATAAAGATGATCTACCGGAACATCAAAAAATCCCTGCAGCTGATCCGCGTGGAGATCCATGGTCATAATGCGGTCTACTCCTGCGGCTGTTAAAAGGTTTGCTACCAATTTGGCTCCGATGGAACAACGGGGACGGTCTTTTCTATCCTGCCGGGCAAATCCGAAATAAGGCATTACTGCTACTACTTTATATGCAGATGCACGTTTGGCAGCATCAATAAGCATTAAAAGTTCAAATAGATTTTCTGCAGGTGGAAAGGTTGATTGAATAATGAATACAGTTGACCCTCGCACCGATTCGTCATATGCGGGTTGAAACTCGCCATCGCTAAATCTGGTTATGGATGTTCTTCCTAATTGTGTACCGAAGCTCTTGGCGATTTTCTCGGCGAGATAGTAGGATGCTGTACCTGAGAAAAACTTAATCGGTGTATTGGCTGCCATTTAACCCTTTGTATTAATTTTAGATTAACTTTTCGCGTGCAAATGTAAAAAATAATCCCTAAGTCTGTGCTGGGAATTTTATCTATTCTTCATTTATTTACAAGCATCTTTTCAATAAAATTCAATATTTCCTCTCTACCTGAGCGGTTGGACACCGATGTTGAAAAATATTGCGGCAGTTCCGTCCACCATTCCTTTAGTTTCTCCATAAACTGTTCAATATTTTTAGCGAGTTGCGCCGGAGAAATCTTATCGGTTTTGGTGAATATTAACACAAAGGTATTTGACTTTTCCCCAGCCAGTTGATAAAAGCAATATCAATATCCTGGGGTTCATGTCGACAGTCGATCAGGGTAAAAACACAATTCAGATTATCTCTCTTCAACAAATAATCAATTACCGATTTATTAAATTCATGGCGGTCTCTTTTAGCTACCTTTGCATAACCATAGCCTGGCAAATCTACCAGGTGCCATAATTCGTTAATGATAAAAAAGTTTATCAGCTTCGTTTTGCCCGGGGTAGATGATATTTTGGCGATAGCTTTTTTATTAGACAACATATTAATGAGGGAAGATTTGCCAACATTGGACCGGCCAATAAAGGCAAACTCCGGTAATTCGCTTTTAGGGCAATGTTTCAGATCGGGAGCACTTAATTTGAATACAGCAGATTTTATTAGCATCCCGGTTTAATTTTTAATGTATACTTCAAGAATTTTTGATTCTTCGACTGGAATAATTTCAAGTTCTTTTAATGAAGCCGGTATAAGTATTGTTTCTCCGGTTTTCAGTTTTTCCGTTTTCCCGTTACCGGCATTTATTACAACCGACCCTTTCATACATATATAAATAACAAAAGAGTCAATAAAATTATAATCCTTTATTACTAAAGTATCGAACCACATAACATTGGTGGTGAAATATGGACAATCGGCCACATTTACTGTTTGGTTCAGACTATTGGTATATTTTGTTTTGTATTCGGGATAAACACTATAGTCAATGGCATCAAGAGCTTGTTCGGTATGTAACTCACGCGATTTCCCCGAAGCGTCTGTCCTGTCCCAGTCGTAGATACGATAAGTAACATCCGACGTTTGCTGGATTTCGGCCAGGAGAATACCCGCTCCAATTGCATGAACCCTGCCGGCTGGAATAAAAAAGACATCACCTTCCTGAACTTCTTCGGCGTTGAGTATATCTTTTAATGTTTTTTTTTCGAGATTTTGTAAATACTCCTCCTTTGTAACTTTTTTACTGAACCCGGCAATAAGATTTGCGCCTCTTTCAGCTTGCATTACGACCCACATTTCGGTTTTCCCGAACGAATCGTGACGTTCGGCAGCCAGTTTATCATCCGGATGAACCTGTATTGAAAGGTCATCAGCAGCATCAATAAATTTAACCAATAAAGGAAATTCAAGGCCATACTTTTCATATACCGTATCACCTAACAGATCACCCATATAAACTTCAATAACTTCCTGAAGAGTATTTCCTTTCAGAAATCCATTACTTACAACAGATACATCACCATCCACCGCCGACAACTCCCAACTTTCGCCGCAATTTTCGCATTTACCATTTTTTTTCAGAAGTGCTTTTAATTTATTTCCTCCCCAAATACGATCTTTCAGGATAGGTTTAAACTTGATAGGATATAGTTCATTCATAATATTTTCTCTTTAGTGTTGCAAAAGTATTATTTTTATCGCAAAGATTTATGGTATGCTCGACAATCTAAAACTTGAAGATGTACTGTTTCTTGATATCGAAACCGTACCCCAACAGCAGGATTATGATTCCCTAACTCCTGATTTAAATCACATTGGGATAAAAAAGCCAGTTTTATCTGTAAAAATGAAGAAACACCTTCGGACATTTATAAACGTGCAGGAATTTACGCCGAATTCGGTAAAATTATTTGCATTTCCGTTGGAATGCTTTTCCCTGAAAAGGAAACATCGGTCTGGAATATCAGGCTTAAATCGTACTTCAGCGACGATGAATCTGTTTTATTGAAAGAGTTTTTTGAGTTATTGAACACGCTTGCCCTGAAAAAGGAAATTTATCTATGTGCTCATAACGGAAAAGAGTTTGACTTTCCCTATATAGCAAGAAGGGCATTGGTTAATGGCTTAAAACTGCCAAAAGTTATGGACATTGCCGGGAAAAAACCATGGGAGGTTTGTCATTTCGATACACTTGAACTTTGGAAGTTTGGTGATCATAAGCATTTTACTTCGCTTGCTTTATTAACTACTATTTTTGATGTACCAACACCCAAGGATGACATTGACGGAAGTATGGTTGCCGAAGTTTACTATAAGGAGCACAATCTGAAAAGAATAGTAAAATACTGCGAAAAAGATGTACTCGCGGTGGCTCAATTATTTCTCCGCTTCAAAGGAGAAAAATTATTCCGGAAGATGGAATATCAAGCGCCACCTTATTCATTTAATCCAAAAAGTTTTTTAAAACAGCAAGCAGGGCCGATGGTTGATCAGCATGAATCCAATGTCCCGCATCAAAAATTGTTTCAATTACAGCCTGTGGATATAAGGTTTTGATAGCTTCAAAATGTTCTTCGGGTATATATTCCGACAATTCACCCCGGATAAAAAGCACAGGCATCTGAGTACTTACCCGATCTTTATATTTTTCCATATTGATACCATTTAATATTTCTGGAAGGTAATTGGCAATTGCATCGATATTAAGTTTCCAGCTATATATTCCACCCTTATTCCTTTCAATACTTTTCAAAAGAAACTGTCTAATCTTGTCAGATGGAATGTTTTCGGATAATTCGCGATCTATTTCATTTCGGGTTCTGGCTGCATTCAGATCAATATTCCGAATAGCATTTAAAATATTCAAATGGCTTTCAATTAAAGCGGAATGACTTGTAAGCTCGGCATAACCAAGAGGCGAAATGTCCAATACAATTAAACGGGAAATTAATCTCTGGATATAAAACCGAAAACAACATGGCAGTTTTCCCACCCATAGAATGCCCCATAATGATGGGCGAAACAATATTATTTGCTTCAATATAAATTTTCAAATCTGCCACCATGGCGTGATAACTATGATCAGTATCGTGCGGTGAATTTCCATGATTTCGCTGATCTGGAAGGTGAATACGAAAGCCGGATGGAATCTGACGGGCAAAAGAAAGCCAGTTATCGCCCGAACCATATAACCCATGAAGAATAATTAAGTCTTTTCCTTCGCCAAATATTCTTGTATTCAATTTCATACAAAGCCTAATAATTTCTCTTTACCAAGATCACTTTATGAAAATTACCAAATAAAGAGGTTACCTAAATTCCTTCCTCTGATCAGATGCAAAAGACTTTTCAGGTATTTTCCAATTCTTTCAGGTACCGTTGAATTACCTTTTCTAGTCCAAAATAGAGGGCGTCAGATATAAGGGCATGACCAATGGATACTTCTGCAATAAATGGAATTTGAGTTACCAGATAATTCAGGTTTAGCAAATTGAGATCGTGACCGGCATTCACATCCATGCCAAGTTTTTTGGCCAGATTTGCAGTTTCAATATACGGTTGAATTGCCTTTTGCTTGTCAAAAGAAAACAGGGAAGCATAAGGTTCGGTATAAAGCTCAATACGATTAGTGCCGGTTTTGGCGGCAGCTTCCACATATTCAGTAATAGGATCAACAAAATAGATGTTCGGATACCGTTTTTTGAAATTCGGAAACGAGATCAGTTAAATGTTTTGGTATTTCACAGTATCCCATCCCTGATTGGAAGTTACGGCATCATGAGCATCTGGAACGAGTGTTACCTGCTCAGGTTTTACTTCAAGCACAAGATCAATAAATTTAGTATTGGGATTTCCTTCAATATTAAATTCGGTATAAACATGCGGGCGAATTTCACGAACATCGTCATACCTGATGTGTCGTTCGTCGGGTCGCGGATGAACCGTTATTCCCTGGGCGCCATAGGTCTGACAATTGAGGGCTGCATCCAGCACATTAGGAACATTCCCACCGCGGGAGTTCCTAATTGTTGCAATTTTGTTTATATTTACGCTTAATCTGGTCATGCTTTAGGTGTAAACAATAAATAATATAAATCATTAGTTTTAAAAGACAAAACTAATAGGTTTTTAATAACTATTCGAATAGTATGCTGGCAAAAGATTTAATTTCGGATGTGATTCCTGCATTAAGAACTTCAGATACAGGTGTTAAAGCACTGTATTGGATGGACATTTTCCGTATTTCTCATTTGCCAATTGTAAATAATGAAGAATTTCTGGGTCTAATTTCGGATAAAGACATTTATGACCTGAATACTGCAGATGAATCCATTGGAAACCACAACCTATCGTTATTCAGTCCATTTGTTTACGAAAACCAGCACGTATACGAAATTATCGAACTAACAGCAAAACTTCAGTTAACAGTTATACCTGTTCTGGACCATAAAAAGAATTACCTGGGACTTATAACAGCGCAACGTCTGTTGAATTTCTTTGGAGAACTTACTGCGGTGAAACAACCTGGAGGGATCATTGTATTGGAACTTAACACAAACGACTATTCCCTTACTCAGATTTCCCAGATTGTAGAAGGAAACGATTGCAAAATATTAAGTATGTACATCACCTCGCCTCCCGAATCAACAAAACTGGAACTTACTTTAAAATTAAACAGGATTGATGTCACCTCAGTTCTGCAAACATT
>JAAUTT010000272.1 GCA_012031335.1 Bacteroidales bacterium
GAATAGAATAGTTGATAATGATGCAATTTCTACAGAGGAACCTGAGGAAGACGAAATAGTTGAAGATCAGGCAGAAAAATGATATAAAATCTGCACCTCCATGGGGTAGAGGAAGAACGCGTTCCTGAACAACAGCGCCTGTTACACCGCTGGCATCTGCAGCAGAACAGAGGCAGCGGGAAAGAGAGGAAATGTTTCTCGAGAAGGCAGCAGCAATTTTGAGCAAAAGACAATTTGAAAAACCTCAGGAAAAACCCCAATTCGAAAGGAAATTCGAAAAGCCTGATTGAATTCGAAGGTACAATTGTTGCCTCGGGAGTTTTGGAAATCATGCCCGATGGTTACGGTTTCATGCGTTCTGCCGATTACAATTACCTTAACTCTCCCGATGATATTTATGTATCTCAATCACAAATCAAGCTCTTTGGTTTAAAAACCGGCGATAGCATTACCGGCACCATCCGTCCGCCAAAAGGAAGGGCGAAAAAATATTTTCCGCTTTATCAAAGTTGAGGAAATTAATGGCCGTAGCCCCGATTATATTCGTGACCGTGTTCCTTTCGATTTTTTAACTCCGCTTTTTCCGAACCAAAAGTTTAATTTGGTTGCCAAAGGCGAAAACGCAAATCTTTCGGTACGTATTGTCGATATGTTCGCTCCAATTGGCAAAGGTCAGCGCGGATTAATAGTAGCCCAGCCTAAAACCGGTAAAACCGTTTTACTTAAAGATATTGCCAACGCCATAGCTAAAAATCACCCTGAAGTTTATATGATCGTGCTTCTGATCGACGAACGTCCTGAAGAAGTAACCGACATGGCCCGCAGCGTAAATGCCGAAGTAATTGCTTCCACTTTTGATGAGCCAGCCGAACGCCATGTTCGTGTAGCAAATATCGTTCTTGAAAAAGCTAAACGTCTGGTGGAATGTGGTCACGATGTGGTTATACTGCTCGACTCCATTACCAGATTGGCACGTGCCTTTAATACAGTGGCTCCGGCTTCGGGTAAGGTACTTTCGGGAGGTGTGGATTCAAATGCACTGCAACGGCCTAAAAGATTTTTCGGCGCTGCCCGTAATATCGAAAACGGCGGCTCACTGACCATTCTGGCCACAGCTCTTACTGATACAGGATCCAAAATGGACGATGTTATCTTTGAAGAGTTTAAAGGTACTGGTAACATGGAATTGCAACTCGATCGTAAACTTTCCAATAAACGTATTTACCCATCGGTGGATATTACTGCTTCAAGTACACGTCGCGAAGACCTGCTGCTTGAAAAGGATCTTCTAAGCCGGATTTGGATATTACGCAGTTATTTAACCGATATGACCTCGATAGAAGCCATGGAATTTATGCGCGACAGGATGTCAAAAACTCACTCCAACGAAGAATTTTTAATTTCCATGAATAGCGAATAATCTAATTTTTATCAGGATTATATTAACCAATTTTTTATAACTTACTTATTTGGAATTAAAATGAATAAGCTATGACTTAAATCATGAGCGTATTTTTGATTTAAATTAGCGTTTCGTTTTTCGAATTTCAGTCGTTCGAATTAAAATATAGTATTAAAATGGCAAAAGAAAAAAAGTTTATTACATGCGATGGTAACTATGCCGCTGCTCATGTAGCGTATATGTTTAGTGAAGTGGCTGCAATCTATCCTATTACACCATCCTCAACAATGGCCGAATATGTAGATGAATGGTCAGCTAATGGTAGAAAAAATATTTTTAGGTGAAACTGTTAAAGTTGTGGAAATGCAGTCTGAAGCTGGTGCGGCAGGTGCTCTTCACGGATCGGTTCAGTCGGGCGCTTTAACAACCACATTTACTGCATCACAGGGTCTTCTGCTGATGATCCCAAATATGTATAAAATTGCAGGAGAACTTCTTCCTGCTGTTTTCCATGTATCTGCCCGCAGTTTGGCAGCTCAGGCACTCTCAATTTTTGGCGACCACAGCGATGTGATGAGTACCCGTCAAACCGGTTTTGCAATGCTGGCAACCGGAAGTGTACAGGAAATAATGGATATTTCGGCCATAGCTCACTTAGCCGCCATTAAAACCCGTGTTCCTTTTATGCATTTGTTCGACGGTTTCCGCACTTCTCATGAAATTCAAAAAGTGGAAGCTGCTGATATGGATACACTCAAACAGTTGCTCGACTGGAATGCATTACAGGCTTTCCGTGATAAGGCGCTTAACCCTGAACATCCTGTTACCCGCGGTATGGCTCAGAACCCGGATATCTATTTTCAGGCACGTGAAGCTGCAAACAGTTTTTATCTGAGTGTTCCCGATGTTGTTGAAGACTATATGCAGGAACTCTCCAAGATAAGCGGAAGAGAATATCATCCTTTTACTTATTATGGTCCGCAGGATGCCGAGCATGTTATTGTTGCCATGGGCTCCATTACAGAAACTATCAAGGAGGTAATTGATTATCTTGGTACAAAGGGCGAAAAGCTTGGATTAATAAGTGTTCACTTATACCGTCCGTTCTCCGAAAAATACTTCATGAAAGTATTCCCAAAATCGGTTAAGAAAATTACCGTTCTCGATCGTACCAAAGAACCGGGAGCAAATGGCGAACCTTTATACCTTGACATAAAAGATCTTTTCTATGGTAAACCAAATGCTCCATTTATTGTTGGTGGCCGTTTCGGATTAAGTTCAAAAGATACCACTCCTGCTCATATTTTGTCACTTGTTGATAATATGAAACTCAACGAACCTAAAAACAGGTTCACCCTTGGTATTGTGGACGATGTAACATTTACTTCTTTACCACTTTTACCTGAAATTAATATTACACCCAAAGGAACCTATCAGGCTAAATTTTACGGATTAGGTTCGGATGGTACTGTTGGAGCAAACAAAAATTCAATTAAGATTATCGGTGATAATACCGATAAATATTGTCAGGCATATTTCGCATACGATTCCAAGAAATCAGGCGGTATAACTATTTCGCACCTTCGTTTTGGCGATGTACCTATTCGTGCACCATATCTGGTAAATACACCCGATTTTGTTGCCTGCCATGTTCCTGCCTATCTCGAAAAATATGATATGCTCAAAGGGCTTGTTAAAGGAGGTTTCTTTCTGTTAAACAGTCACTGGGATGCAGAAGAAACAAAAAATCGTCTTCCTAACAACGTGAAATCGTATCTGGCCAAAAACAATATTCAGTTCTATATTATCAACGGAACCGGTATTGCTGAGGAAATTGGGCTTGGAAATCGCACAAACACCATAATGCAATCGGCTTTCTTCAAAATTTCGGAAGTAATTCCTTACGAAAAAGCTGTTGGTGAAATGAAAAAAGCCATTGTTAAAGACTTTGGTAAAAAAGGTGAAGAAGTTGTTAAAATGAACTATGCTGCTGTTGATCGTGGCGGTGATGTTGTAAAGGTTGATATTCCTTCCGAATGGGCTTCCCTGGATACCAGCGTAGTTGAACAAAATGGTCATGTGCCGGAATTCATAAAAAATATTGTTTTCCCGATTAATAATCTTAAGGGCGATGATCTTCCTGTTAGCGCTTTCCTCGGACGCGAAGACGGAACATTCCCCTGTGGTACTTCTGCCTTTGAAAAACGCGGTATTGCTGTAAATGTTCCTGAATGGCAGTCGGAAAATTGTATCCAATGTAACCAGTGTTCTTATGTATGCCCGCATGCAGCAATTCGTCCATTCCTTTTAAGTGACGAAGAACTGAATAATGCTCCTGTAGATACGCCAACACTTAAACCTATCGGAAAAGCACTTGATGGTCTTAAGTTTAAGATACAGGTAAGCGTTCTCGACTGTACAGGTTGCGGAAACTGCGCCGATGTTTGTCCTGCCAAAACCAAAGCTTTGGTGATGAAACCTCTCGAATCGCAGTCTGCCGAAGTTGGACGCTGGGAATATTTTGCTAAGAATGTGACTTACAAGGATACATTGTTACCTAAAGATCAGACTGTTAAAAACAGCCAGTTCTCACAACCTCTGTTTGAATTCTCGGGCGCTTGCGCAGGTTGCGGTGAAACACCCTACATCAAACTTATTACCCAGCTATATGGCGAAAGAATGATTGTTGCCAACGCAACCGGTTGTTCTTCAATTTATGGAGGGTCAGCTCCTTCTACTCCATATACAGCCAATCGCGAAGGTCGCGGACCGGCTTGGGCAAATTCACTTTTTGAAGACAATGCCGAATTTGGATTGGGTATATATACCGGAACCAAAAAAATGAGAGAAAGAGTGATTGCTATGGTACAAGCAGCCATGCAGTCGGATCTGACTGCCGATACCAAAGCAATTCTTGCTGAATGGCTTGAAAATAAGGAAGATTCAGCTAAAACCAAGGAATTATCGGATAAAGTAATTGCTGCCTTATCGACCGAGAGAAGCAGTGTAGCTTCGGATATCCTGAAGATGAAACAATTTCTGGTGAAAAAATCTATCTGGATCTTTGGTGGTGACGGATGGGCCTATGATATTGGTTTCGGTGGACTCGATCATGTTATTGCATCAGGCGAAAATGTGAATATTCTTGTAATGGATACTGAGGTTTATTCAAATACTGGTGGTCAGGCTTCAAAATCAACTCCTATAGGAGCAGTGGCAAAATTTGCTGCCTCAGGTAAAAGGGTCAGGAAAAAGGATTTGGGCATTGATGGCCATGAGTTATGGTTATGTTTATGTAGCCCAGGTTTCAATGGGTGCAAACCAGTCGCAATACTTCAAAGCCATTAAGGAAGCCGAAGCTTATCCCGGACCATCGCTGATAATTGCTTATGCACCATGTATCAACCATGGGTTGAAAAACGGAATGGGACGTTCGCAGGAAGAGGCTAAACTTGCTGTAAGCAGCGGTTACTGGCAGTTATACAGGTATAATCCGCTTCTGGAAGACGAAGGGAAAAATCCTTTCCAGATGGATTCAAAAGAACCGGATTGGGCGCAATTCCAAAACTTCCTGATGAGCGAGGTTCGCTATTCCTCACTCAAGAAATCCTTCCCGGCTGATGCTACCGAGCTTTTCAAAGCAGCCGAAGAAAATGCAAAATGGAGGTATAATAGTTACATCCGTCAGTCGTTGATGGACTTCTCGAAATAAATGTTTTATTTCCTATATCAAAGGGCCTCTGCTTCATGCGGGGGCCTTTTTTGTTGTAAGCCGCTCCGGGAGTCTGCAGAAGTATTGTAACAAATCATTACAAAGTTGTGCCTGAGCCTAAAAAATCGAATAAATATTTTTATTTTTGTAATTTAGATTTAATATAAATAGTTTGGGAAGAATTTAGCAGTTGATTATGGTAAAAAGCGTGTGGGTTTTGCAGTTACCGATCCGCTGAAAATTATTGCAAGTGCCTTAACAACTGTTCCTACGCACGAGGTATTTACTTTTTTAACCAAATATCTGACCGAAGAAAAAGTAGAAAAACTTGTTGTGGGATTGCCAAAACAGATGAATAATCAACCTTCGGAATCAATGCCGTATATTGAACAGTTTGTGGTAAAATTCCGAAAAAGTTTTCCTGAAATACCGGTTCAAATGGTTGATGAGCGATTTACATCCAAACTTGCCGTTCAAAGTATGGTAATGGGTGGTGTTAAAAAGAAGGACAGGCAGAATAAGGCACTGGTGGATACTGTGAGTGCAACTATTATATTGCAATCGTATTTGGAATCAGAATCTTTTAAACGATAACAGAGTTTTATATGGTTTACCAATTTTTGTTTACGGATCTCCTGTATTACGAAAGGTTTCGGAGGATATTCCGCAGGATTATCCCAATTTAAAATCTTTCCTTGAAGATATGTGGGAAACCATGTATAAGTCGGACGGGGTTGGATTGGCAGCTCCGCAGGTTGGCCGCAATATCAGGCTTTTTGTTATTGATGGTTCGGGAATGTCGGATGACGATCCAACCATGGTGGACTTTAGAAAAGCCTTTATAAATCCCAGAATAATACAAAGTGATGGAACACCATGGGTTTTTAATGAAGGGTGTTTAAGTTTACCAAATATCAGGGAAGATATTTCCCGAAATGCTAAAATAATCATTGAATATTACGATGAGAATTTTAATTTTTTCCGCGAAGAATACGATGGATTAAAAGCCCGCATTATTCAACACGAATACGATCACCTGGAAGGAATCCTTCTGGTGGACCATATATCGGCTATTAAAAGAAAACTTTTAGCCGGAAAGCTGAATGCCATTCGAAAGGTAAGGTGGATGTGAGTTATAAGATTAAAGCATTAAAGTAATAAAACGACCGGCAGACTTATGTCTAAAATGAAGTCGGCCGTCGTAATTTACCTTAACCCATTTTATATTTTTTAATACTTCGCTCGATTTCAGGATGATATCTATATATTGAGCCCTTTTGTA
>JAAUTT010000273.1 GCA_012031335.1 Bacteroidales bacterium
ACATATAGGGATTACGAGTGAGACCACCTCTGCCGCTCCATCCGCTGGTAGACCTGCCCGACCGGAAATTGGCCCATTCACTCAGATTAGTTTTGGCAAGAATTACTGCTCCGGCTTCGCGCAAACGACTAACAATAAAAGCGTCGCCGGATGCTACATTTTTAACAAGGGCCAGAGAACCTGCCGAGGTAATCATTTTATCGGCTGTATCAATGTTGTCTTTAATTACTATCGGTATACCATGTAAAGGGCCCCTCACCTTACCCGATTTTCGCTCCGAATCGAGTTTTCGTGCGATATCCGGGGCATCGGGATTCATTTCGATAATGCTGTTCAACACGGGCCCGCTTTTATCAATGGCACGAATACGTTCGGTATATATCTCTACAAGGCTTTCGGAAGTATACTTGCCCGATTTCATTCCATCCTGTAATTCGTTTATGGTAATTTCATCGAGTTCTGATTTATAGGATACCGGTTGGGCATTATCCGACTTTCCGTTTTCGGGTTTACAGGAATTGACAAGAGGCAGAGACATGGCAGCGCCTCCCAGAAGTGATGAAAGTAGAAAATTGCGGCGTTTCATGGTGCATAGGTTTACTGGTGGCTAATTTAGTTGAAAAAAGATCAATGTCAATACTGAAAACCAGATTAATACAAAAACTATAACCGGGAAATAATTTCTCGGACTTCCGAAGTTGTTTTTTTTAATTTATGCGCAACCTGTTGTATTAATTCGTCCTCTTCGCCGCCGCGATCGTAAAGGTCGGAAATTGTAAGCTGTGGAAACTTACGCATCAGCTTGTCCCTTAACTGATGCCATGCCTGATGGTGAGATTTTGATTGCATAAAAGTTTATATTCAGAAAAAATTGTTTTTTAAGGAATTCAAATAAGTTATTTTGCAAATTATAAAACCATCTGGGAATGGTGTTATACAATTCTTTTAAAATGTTACATAATTACGGAAGTAACAAATGCTATCAGGATACTTCAACGAAGAAAATCCTTGATTCAACTGCTACTTTTGAAATATTACCAAAAATATCTCCTAATGAAAAAATTTAATTTCTGTTGTCCCGGATTATAATTTCTGAGGTTTTTGCATTAAAGCGCTTTCCATAACTGCCAAAACCCGTCCATAGCTGTTGTAATTATATTACTCATTACAATACGTTATGAATCCAATCGAAAAATTAAGAGAATATCTGGGAAAGGATGCAGATTATCTGTTAAACCACACATGCCAGACACTCGACCGGAGCTTGATGCATCTCCCAGGTCCGCAGCATATCGACGAAGTTTTTGTTAACAGCGACAGGAATCCGCAGGTTTTGAAAAATATCGCATCTCTTTACAACTCGGGGCGTTTGGCCCATACCGGTTATCTGTCGATATTACCGGTAGACCAGGGTATAGAGCACACTGCCGGAAGTTCCTTCAGTGCTAATCCTATTTACTTCGATCCCGAAAACATTATTAAGCTGGCAATTGAAGGAGGTTGCAATGCGGTGGCTACAACTTTCGGGGGACTGGCAATTGTGGCACGAAAATATGCCCACAAAATTCCTTTTATAGTGAAAATTAATCACAACGAGCTCCTTACCTATCCCAATAATTACGATCAGATTATGTTTGGCTCTGTTAATGAAGCCTGGAACCTGGGCGCAACGGCAGTTGGTGCAACCATTTATTTCGGATCGGAGAAATCGGACAGGCAAATTACAAGAAGTAGCTGAGGCTTTTGAAGAAGCCCACGAGCTGGGAATGGCAACAATACTCTGGTGTTACACCCGCAACAATGCTTTTAAAACTGAAAAAGAGGACTTTCACACGGCAGCCGACCTTACCGGGCAGGCAAACCACCTGGGTGTAACCATTAAGGCGGATATTATCAAACAAAAGCTGCCAACCGGTAATTACGGGTTTACCAACCTTAAATTCGGAAAATCCGACCCGGCGATGTATAATAAACTATCATCGGATCATCCGGTAGATTTATGCCGATACCAGGTGATAAACTGTTATATGGGTAAAATAGGTTTAATTAATTCGGGGGGAGAATCCAAGGGTGCATCCGACTATTCGGACGCTGTTAGAACTGCAGTAATAAACAAACGTGCCGGTGGCAGCGGACTAATTTCAGGAAGGAAGGCATTTCAGCGTCCATTCAACGAAGGTGTGGAATTACTCAATCTCATTCAGGATGTATATCTGTCGCAGGAGATAACAATAGCTTAGAGCCTTAAGGGCAATACTGTGCTGTTTGATTTAAAAGACCTGTGTCGAAATCAATTTCAACCATTTGATCCTGCACCACATTGTATTCAAAGAGTTGCTTCTTTTTCGGATCGAATACAAAATGGGCAATATTCACCTGCCGGTCGGGATAATTTTCGGATACCTCCATTTCGTAACGGGTGGAATAGCTAAAGGCCTTATCCTTTTCGGGCGAAGGACTTTTGTCGAGTTTCACCCCAACACCATTGCCTCCGTTTTTTTTCACGGCCTCGATCAATCCTGCAGTAAGCTCGGTGTAACGATCAGAAGATTTCAGGATTTCTATGGCGAGACTTCCACAAAATTGGTTAGTTTCTTTTACAATTCCTTTCAAAGAGGTGTCTGCTTTGGTCGCTACCGGGGAGCCGGATGTGAGGGTGTCCTCACCTTCACTGTTTGTAGGCTTGTTCCCGGTTCCGCACGAGATAAGCAATAAAATCAGGAGTAAATTAAGCGCAATTTTCACGATCTGTATTTATTAAAAAACAAATGTATTATTCAGGATAAACTGAATATAAAATCATTGTAATTCAATGCATTTACACAAAAAGCCCACAGTAATAAACTATAAAAAAGACAAAACATAATTAAAAACAATTTATTAGTCGAATGATAATTTTTGTTTGCCTGTACATGCCAAAATTATTTTGTTTACAGGGTTGGTCGGAGATAAAGAGCAAGTATTATTCCGGCTATTACAATTACAATTGCTACAATAAAGTCAAATAAAAAATATGGCTTATAACTATTATTATCTATTTGCCGGGCAGTAATACGAAATCGGATGTAAGCAAACAAAGCAATTATTGCCCCTGCAATAATCAGAACCATTCCTGTAATTACCGAAAACCTGGAGGATGGCAATGGGCTGGCCGTTTGCTGGTTGTGATTAATAAAAAGGGATATCTGGTTTAAAAACAATGCAAATTTTTCCACAACAAAACCAAAGGCCATTACTCCAATGCTCGTGCGAATCCATGCCAAAAAAGTTCTTTCATTGGCCATATGGTCGGAACGAAACTGATTACTCATATTAATATTAATTTATACAAAACAGGCCATGCTCTCTTTTGGAGAACATGGCCTTCTTCTACTAACCAATAAACTCAAACCTTTGTTTGAAACTTGCTACACCTAACGCTACTTTCACATAATGTGAATTAACTATCGCAAAGTTACCGACATTCATAGAGTTAATTCTTACATAACTTTATTAAAAAGTTATATCATTTTCAGGTAAAAACTTTATTCTATTTCATGCTCCTGAAATTTTAAGTGTATTATCAGGTTCACCGGAATTTGGACTTGGGACCTCTTTAGGCTTACTCCGTTTGTTCTTTACTTCTTTCACTTCAAGGTTATTGATCACCGATTTTACTCCTTCGATTTTTGCGGTAACCGACTCGGCCATTTCTTTCGTTCTGCACTTTCTACTGCACCGGTAAGCGTAATTATACCATCGTCTAGCTTAATCTGAATCTCCGATTCGAACAAATCCGGATCCCATTTTAACTCATCCTGAATTTCTTTGATGATTTCAATATATGATTTCATATACACATAATTTTTCAATTCCTAAGTTCTTTTGTATTTTTTGCGTGGATTCTTCGCATTCAACTCTTCAATTTTATTATATGCTTCGAGCAACTCGTCGGGAATATCGCCTTTATAGTTAATTTGATAATACGAAAACCCATTGTAAGGAACGGCACTTTCAATTTGTCCGAAATTTTCACCTGATTTTTGGTGTTGTTTTCTTCGAAATACTTTAAGAATTCCTTTTCGCGATTTTGAATCAGCTCATTATACTTATTCTGAATAAATTTCTCGCCCAGATAAACCCGACATTTCGCCTGAACCGTGATTAGCGAAGTATCCTTCACGTAATTATCGAGATATTTGAGAAAGGCAGGGTCTTTAATGGACATTTTCTCAATTTCTTCTTTGTCATCATCCTTTAAATCATTTTCCTGCTTATTGTTTTTGTTCAGGTAATATTTCTTTTTGGCTTCATACAAAAGAATGTACTCCTTTTCTTTGGTAGTATATTGAACAGGCTTCACAACAATATCAGCTTCCTTATTTTCTTCAAGAAACTCAGCTATCTTTTCTATAAACTTCTCCTGATTTGGTAAAAAGTCGGCGGTACGCTTTTCCCATTTTATGGAAAGCGACTTCTCCACCTCATTTTCGATATTACGAACTTCGAAAATGTAAGGCGATGAGGGAGGTTTTACGAAAATATTTGTCAACAAATCGGTAATTACATCTTTAATTTTGAATTCCGGATCTTTCAGGTTACCCTTAATCGGTATCTTATAATCGATTACATTACCCCGTTCCCGCACAAACGACATCGATCAGCGGCATGGGTATCCATTTGTTATCCTTTTTCCGGACCTTTTCGGAAGCTCTGGGATCGATCACCACAAAGTGATTTTCACTACTGATAACTGAATCTTCAACATTCCAGTTCCCATGTAACTCAATGGTTCCTCTGTCGAGCGGAAAAGACGTATAACTTATCAAATATGGATTAAACATTGTTGCCGGAATATCCTCAAATTTGTACGATAAATCGAAATTGCCGGTATTTTCAGGGTAAACCTTTACCTGAGCCGAAGCTGCACCATGCGGATGGATAAGCGTTTTCATTTTTATGGTTATAAGATCCCGTTTTTTATCAATAGAATCAGCTTCGACACTTAAGGGATACAGCGACATACTGAACTTTTCGCTCAACGAGTAATCGTTAAACATAAAATCGGCTTTTTCAATCGCAAAGCTGTTAATTTTAAAATAATCATTTTTAAATGTTTTAGAAAGTGCCTGGATATAATCGGCCAGCATCAGAACAAGGTTGAACTTTTCGGGGTTAGCTTTAACGGAGTTAATATTTTCACCTTTTTCTCCGAACATTAGCTGAATATTATCAAGACTGTCATATTTCTCATATTTCATTACCGGATGAAGCAGCAAAACAGTATCGATAATCCGGTACCTTTTCATGGGGTTCAGCTCTACAAATTTGAAAACCAACTTATCGAACGAAACATAATCTTCCTTTTCGGACTTGCCGAAGTGAAAATCGCTGATAGCCAGTCTGCCTTTGGTGGTGAGACTCATGGAATCGTTCAGGTTACCTGAAAGCTGAAGATTGGCATCCAAAATTGCTCTCAACTGACCATAATTGGCCAGGTCCTTCATATACTGCTCAACTAATTTCAAATCGAAATTCTGAATGATGGTATTCAGTTTATAATCCTTTTTCTTCATATCGAAAAAAAAGTGCCCCTTCATAGTACCACTGCCAGGACCGGATGTCAGTGCATAAGACCCGCTAAGGGTATCGATATCCCATTTTTTTCCCTTGCTTTCAAAATGCATTTCCTTTACAAAATAATCAATGGGAGTTTGTTTATCGTTGTAGTATACCTCTCCGTCAGTAATTTCCAGATTAAGTAAATTTAGTCGTAAAGGCTCATCAGGTTTTCTCCGTTCATCTTTGGACGAAAAACGTTGCATTAAATCGCTAAAATTAAACTTATTTCCATTTTGAATAACGCGTAATTTTGGCTCGTTAAGCGAGAAATGACTTATTTCATAAACCTTCGAAATAAGTTTGAGTAAAGAAACATTCACAGAAATCCCTTTTGCTGAAAAAAAGATATAGTTACTCCCATTTTCGAACACCTTCAGGTTACGAATATGGGCATATCCTGTGAAGGGATTGATATATACCCAATCCAGCTCAATTTGACGACCTGTAAGTTTTTCGTCATTTTTTTCGATGTAATTTTTAGCCACAGGCGAAATAAGCAGAATAACTGCTACCACCAAAACAGCAATAACAATGAAAGTTACAATCAGGAATTTTCGAAATCGTTTTTTGGGCATAACTAATCCACTAATAAAAGATTACCGGGTTTCCCCGGCATAATAGCAAATATCCGCTTCTTTGGGATAAATTAACTTATATAAAAACCGTAAATATTTACACAATTCACACTTTAACAGAATTTTGGACCCTTTTTACAAGCACAGAATCAGTATTTCGGGGCAAACCTGTCAGGTATGAAATATGCATACCGAATTGATTTTTTAACT